>NZ_CAVG010000131.1 GCF_000438455.1 Nosocomiicoccus massiliensis | reverse complement strand
TTCAAATCATTAAGATTTGAAGCCTTTTAATTATTTACGACGACCGTTATTTCCTGCACCGTCATCAATTTCTTTTAGCATTCTGTTAATTGTAACTTGATTGAACATTTCAACAACGAAAATTACAATGAATGCATATACAACAGCAAATCCAGCTGGTAAAATCGTCCCTTTGACGACAGTTAATACAAGTGCAGGAAGCAATACTGCAGCAATGTATAACACAAGCATCATAATACGATTTGATTCGATTTGATCTTGTGCTTGTTTAATTCTTGACGCAAACTCACGTGTAACAAAACCTACGTCAGCATCGTTTGCTCTATCAGTATCGTAAACGCGAGTAACGACTGGTAAGTTCGTATACTTATCTGTCTTATAACGCAGATCCATGTGATCATTTGGCCATCTTAATGCTTCAAAAAACTTCATTGTGTGGTGTCTCCCTTTCAATATCCTATTAATACTTTAATTATAGACAATTTTTCACAAATTATAAAGACAATTCGAAAACTAATTCACAATTTTGACATAAAATTATCAAAACCTATTTATATCTTCTTTAAAAGGTGTACAATTATAGTTATCTATTCTGTAATTGCAGATGAAAATTATTAAGGAGTGAGGATTATGGCGGATGAGAAACAATTCTCAAGACGTGATTTCCTAAAAACAACGGGTGTAGCTACTGGTGGTATTATCGGTGGTAGTTTACTTGGAGGTTTAATTGGATTTAACCTCGACGGCAAATCAAGTGACAATTCAAAAGGTTCTAGTGACGAGGGCGGTGGAGATAGCCACGGAGGTCACGATGGACACGGCGGCGGAGGCGGTATGTTCGACGTACCAGACAAAGGTCGTGTGTTCTTTGAAAACGACGCAGATTTTGCAACGATTGAAGCGGCAATGGAAAGAATCTTCCCAGAAACTGACGTTGGACCAGGAGCTAAAGGGCTCGGTGCAGCATACTTCTTAGACGGACAGCTCGCTGGAGCATACGGATTTAACTCAAAAGAATATATGCAAGGACCTTTCCACGAAGGACTTCCTACTCAAGGGTATCAGTCAAACTTAAACCGTGCAGAATACTTCAGACTCGGTGTTAAAAAACTTCAAGAAGAAGCAAAAAGTCGTCACGACGAAAGCTTCTCTCAACTCGATGAAAAGAAACAAGATGAAATTCTAAAAGACTTCCAAGAAGGTGAAGTTGACTTTGGTGTACCAAAATCAACAGCAACGTCAAGTTACTTCTTTACGATGCTACGTTCAGCAACTCTAGAAGGTGCATACTGTGATCCGATTTATCACGGTAACAGAAATATGGAAGGCTGGAAGATGAAACAATTCCCAGGTCACCAGCACTCATACTTAGACGTAATTGAATCAGACGAATTTATGGACATTGAACCATTACCAAACTTTGGTTAAGAGGAGACTTATTAAATGGCGAAAGAACTAGAAAAAGTAGATGTACTCACAGTCGGAGCCGGCTGGACAGGGGGCATTGTTGCAGCAGAAGCAGCAAAAGCAGGATTAAAAGTACTCAGCCTTGAAAGAGGTAAAGAAAGAGGTACAGCAGATTATCAACACGTACACGACGAATTAAAATATGCGATTCGTTATGAGTTAATGCAAGATACGTCGAAAGAAACATTAACATTCAGAAACGAACCAGATCAAAGAGCATTACCGATGCGTCAACAAGGATCATTCTTACTTGGTGATAACGTCGGTGGTGCAGGAACACACTGGAACGGGCACGTTTATCGTTTCTTACCATATGACTTTGAAATCGCAACTCAAACGAAAGAGAGATACGGTGAAGATAGACTCCAAGAAAAGGATGGATACCGTTTTAGAGACTGGGGTATTACGTATGATGAGTTAGAGCCGTATTTTACACAGTTCGAACAAACCGCTGGTATCAGTGGTACAGTCAATCACTTCGAAGGTAAAAGAAGTAAAGACTATCCGAACGGTCCGATGATTAAAACTAAAATGATGAAAATGTTTGAAGATGCAGTAAATGAAATGGGATACCACCCATTCTTCCTACCATCTGCAAACATGTCAGCACCGTATGAAAACCCAGATGGTGAAAAACTTAACCAATGCCAATATTGTGCATTCTGTGAACGTTTCGCGTGTGAATACGACGCGAAAGCAACGCCAGAAGTAACAGTATTAAAAACAGCGCGTCGTCACGATAACTTTGAACTTCGTACACATTGTAACGTCGTAGAAGTTTTAACAGATGACAAAGATAAATCAAAAGTTACGGGTGTTAAATACGTTGACACACTTACGAAAGAAGAATTCATTCAACCTGCAGATATCGTCGTATTAACAAGTTATGTATTCAATAACTACAAATTACTTGCGGTATCTGATATTGGTGAACAGTACGATCCGAAAACTGAAAAAGGGACGCTAGGTCGTAACTATTGTTATCAAACATTCGGAGGCGCTAGAGGATTCTTCGATGAACAGTTCAATATCTTCATGGGTGCTGGAGCATTAGGTATGTCAATGGATGACTTTAACGGAGATAACTTCGACCATGAAGACCTAGACTTCTTACACGGTGGAAATATTACAGTTGCTCAATACGGAGCTCGACCAATCTTAACGAACCCTGTTCGAAAAGGAACACCATCATGGGGTGCGGAATTTAAAGATGAGTCTATTAAACAGTATACGAGATCTATATCAGTATCTGGACAATGTGCGTCAAGTCCACACAAAGATAACTATTTAGATATAGATAATGACTATAAAGATGCGTTTGGAGTACCACTCGTAAAACTAACTTATAACTTCACAGATATGGATAGAAAGAGAACAAAATATCTTGCAGATAGATGTGGAGAAATTCTAGAGAAAATGGGTGCAAAACAAGTAGACGTCGGTGAAGAGCCAGGCGATTACGATATCGTACCATATCAGTCAACACACAACACAGGTGGTACGACAATGGGAGACGACCCAGAAACTTCAGTTGTTAATAACTGGTTACAACACTGGGACAGAGACAACCTATTCGTAGTAGGTGCTGGTAACTTTGCACACAACTCTGGTTATAACCCAACAGGAACAGTCGGAGCATTAGCATACCGCTGTGCAGAAGGTGTTATTAAGTACCATAAAGATAAAAAACGTTTAGAGAAGTAAATTAATTTATATGAGACTGTAGATGTTTTCTACAGTCTTTTTTCTTTATTGTCAACGAAAAGAGATACAATTTTACGCAACACGCAATTGCGTAAACGACTATGAAATTAATTTTACGCAAATCAAAATTTACGAGTTTTTTCATCTGAAAGATAGGTCGGAAATGTATCAGAGGTGCCGTTAGCACGTTTAATTTAACGCAAATGCCTTTTGCGTAAAAGGGTAGTTCATCTATTTGACGATTACACCGTTTGCGTGAAATAAACAGTGACCCTTTTAACGCAAATCGCTTTTGTGTCAAAAGATGAAAAACAATTTTACGCAACACGCAATTGCGTAAACGACTATGAAATTAATTTTACGCAAATCAAAATTTACGAGTTTTTTCATCTGAAAGATAGGTCGGAAATGTATCAGAGGTACCGTTAGCACGTTTAATTTTACGCAAATCGCTTTTGCGTAAAAGAGTAGTTCATCTATTTGACAATTACGCCGTTTGCGTGAAATAAACAGAGATCCGTTTAACGCAAATCGCTTTTGTGTCAAAAGATGAAAAACAATTTAACGCAACACGCAATTGCGTAAACGACTATGAAATTAATTTTACGCAAATCAAAATTCACGAGTTTTTTCATCTGAAAGATAGATAGGAAATGTATCAGATGTGACGTTAGCACGTTTAATTTAACGCAAATCGCTTTTGCGTAAAAGAGTAGTTCATCTATTTGACAATTACGCCGTTTGCTTGAAATAAACAGAGGTCCGTTTAACACAAATCCCTTTTACGTAAACGGGTGGTTCATCTATTTAACGATTACGCTGTTTTGGATCAACTATACGCAGGTTAGAAAATAAAACCGCTTCAATCAGCTACAACCACGTTTATAATCTTTTATATCAACACAATGTGTACTATAATAGATAGATGATTTAATGCGTTATTTTTAAAAATTCGTTGATTGGATTAGGTGGTACATATATATGTCTAACAATGATGAATATAAAGAAGTTCATGTGAGACGAAAGCGTAAAAAGCTAACTCAAGAAGATAATATGGCACCATTAATGGACCATATTCTCGATTTAAGATCGGTTGTTATTAAATCTGCAATCACTGTTGTTTTATGGTTCATTGTGATTTTTGCGACAGTTGGTTGGTGGTTTCCTTACGTTTCAAAAGGTGCGAATATTGTCGTATTAGGGCCTTTTGAGGTGATTCGTTTTTACTTACAAACATCTGGTGCGATTAGTGTTGGGTTATCTATACCGTTTATTTGCTGGTTCATATGGGGCTTTATGAAACCAGGACTCGTCGAAAAAGAGACGATGTTTATTAAAAGTTCGTTACCAGGAATGCTGGTTTTATTTATAGCAGGTTTATTATTTGGATACTTTGTCGTTCATCCTGTCAGTTATTTCTTTTTAATTTCACTCGGAGAAAAGAACTTTGAAGTAATTGTTACTGCAGATGAATATATGAGATTTTTACTGATGACGACCATTCCGTTTGGGTTAATATTCCAACTGCCTGTTGTCATATTATTTTTAAATTATATTGGATTATTAAATGCAGAAACGATGGTCGCTATAAGAAAATACGTCTATTTCGGACTACTAGTTTTAACAGCAATTATTATGCCTCCAGACGTATTTACACATTTAATAACATTAACGCCAATGATTGTTTTGTATGAGATTAGTATCATACTTATAAGAAGACGTGAAAGACGACAACAAAAACGTGCAGAATAAATACGCCTCTAGGGGCGTATTTTATTTTCATTAATGTATAATGAAATCAAACCGTTAGAGGTGAGAATATGAAAACTGAACAACTAATTTCATTACTAAAAATAAAAGAAATATATGGGACATTACCGGATGAAGTATTCGATATTACAATCGACTCTAGAGAAGTGTCTGAAGGAACGATATTTGTCGCGTTAAAAGGTGCGACGACAGACGGGTTTGATTATATCGAACAGGCCATTGAAAAAGGAAGTAAGATGATATTATCGGACCGAAATAGGGAATTACCTAAAGATGTTGGGTTATTAAAAGTGAAAGACCCAGTAAAAGTGTCTGCGCTATTTGCAGAGTACTTATATGATTTCCCACATGAAAGTATGACGATGGTCGGTGTCACTGGGACGAATGGTAAGACGACTGTTTCAACGATGATTCATAATTTAAGTATGAGTATGAATAAAAAAAGTGCATATTTAGGAACGAATGGATTTATGATTAATGAAGATACGTATCCATCGTTAAATACGACACCTGAGACGACTCGTTTACATAAAAATTTTAATGAAGCGGTAAAAAAAGAAACTGAAGTATTTACGATGGAAGTGTCGAGTCACGCACTAAAGCTTGGACGTACGTTTGGTGTGGATTTTGATATTGTGATATTTACGAATTTAACACAAGATCATTTAGATTTTCATGACACGATGGAAAACTACGGGTTCACTAAAGGGCTGCTCTTTTCTCAACTCGGACAAGATTTAAAAAAGACGAAGTACGTCATATTAAACAATTCTGATCCGTGGTCAAAAGAATATGCATCGATGACACCATATGAAGTGATTTCATATGGACTAGACAATTCAGCGGATTTTTATCCGACAGATATTAAAGGAAGTTTAGAAGGTACATCGTTTACGTTACACACGCCAGACGGTGAGTTTTTTGTCGAATCACCATTTGTTGGAGACTATAATATTGAGAATTTAATGTGTGCGATAATTAGTGAATGGCTACAAGGATACGACTTAAATGATGTGATTGAAGCAATTAAGCAAATGAAAGCTGTATCTGGTCGTTTAGAAGTGTTAGACAATGAATTACCGATTCATTTAATCATCGACTTTGCACATACACCAGATGCGTTAGAAAAAGTCATTCAAACGATTCGTCCATTTAACGATGGTAAATTGATTACGGTGTACGGTATGACAGGAGAAAGAGATTACTCAAAAGCCGAAGAGATGGGGCGTATTGCGAGTCAATCAGATTATGTCGTAATCACGGTCGATAACCCGGGTAACGACGATAAAAACATGTTAATTGATATTGTCGAAAAAGGGATGACACACGATAACTACACGACAGAAATCGACCGAGAACAAGCGATAAAAATCGCTATAGATTATGCTGAACCTGGGGATACGGTGTTCCTTGCAGGAAAAGGACGCGAGCCGTATCAAATTATGGAAAATCATATTAAAGAACCACATCGAGATGATTTGATTGCATTAAATTTTGCGTATAAAAAATATAACTTTCCAGGATATGAAAATTAATAATAGATAGACTTGAATTAAGGAGATTGTATGGGACTTAAAGAAGAAATTAATAAGAGAAAAACATTTGCGATCATTTCGCACCCGGATGCTGGGAAAACGACGCTAACTGAGAAGTTGTTACTGTTCGGTGGTGCGATTCGTGAAGCGGGTGTCGTTAAAGGTAGAAAGACAGGTAAATTCGCAACATCAGACTGGATGAAAGTCGAGCAAGAGCGTGGGATCTCAGTAACGAGTTCTGTCATGCAGTTTGATTTTGATGGATATAAAGTAAATATTTTAGATACACCTGGACACGAGGATTTCTCTGAAGATACGTATCGTACGTTAATGGCTGTTGACAGTGCTGTTATGGTCATCGACGCAGCTGAAGGGATCGAGCCGCAGACGTTAAAACTCTTTAAAGTTGCAAAAATGCGTGGTATTCCGGTATTTACATTTATTAACAAACTCGACCGAGTCGGTAAAGACCCGTTTGAGTTGCTAGAAGAAATTGAAGAAACGTTAGATATTGAAACATATCCGATGACGTGGCCAATTGGTATGGGGCCAAGTTTTTTTGGGATTATTAATCGACGTACGAAAGAAATTAATCCGTACCGTGAAGAGACAATGTTAAAGTTAAACGACGATTATGAATTAGAAACTTCACATGACATCGAAAAAGATTCAGCCTTCCAAGAATCGATTGAAGAGTTTATGCTCGTCGAGGAAGCGGGTGACGCATTTGATGAAGAAAAAATCGCAACAGGAGATTTAACACCTGTATTTTTCGGTTCAGCATTATCTAACTTTGGGGTTGAAGAATTTTTAGATACATTTGTCGACTTTGCACCGAGTCCAGAACCACTTGAAACAAGATCGGGAGAAATAATCGATCCGACAGAAGAAGAATTTTCAGGATTTATTTTTAAAATTCAAGCGAACATGGATCCAAAACATAGAGACAGACTCGCATTTTTACGTATCGTATCCGGCCAGTTTAACCGCGGTATGGAAGTGAAACTGCAACGTACGGGTAAAAAACAAAAAGTTACACGTGCGACGATGTTTATGGCAGATGATACAGAAACTGTCGACGTTGCGTATGCTGGAGATATTATCGGGTTATACGATACAGGAAACTATCAAATTGGTGATACGTTAACATCTGACAAGCATATCGAATTTAAAGAGTTACCACAGTTTACGCCAGAGTTATTTATGAAAGTATCTGCAAAAAACGTGATGAAACAAAAGCACTTCTACAAAGGTATCGAGCAACTTGTTCAAGAAGGTGCGATTCAATATTATAAGACGATTCATACGAATCAACCGATTATAGGAGCAGTCGGTCAACTTCAATTCGAAGTATTTGAGCATCGTATGAAAAACGAATATAATACAGATGTCGTAATGGAACCAATCGGTAATAAGCAAGCGCGTTGGATCGAAAACGAAGAAGATATTACAGATCAAATGGATACACAGCGTTCGACACTCGTGTACGACCGTTACGACAACAAAGTATTTCTATTTGAAAATGATTTTGCACTGAGATGGTTTAGCGATAAATATCCTGAAATCAAATTATATAGTTTACTTTAATCAAATAAAACGCGTATAATAATGTCAATGAATGATATATGGGGAGTAACGACTAGTTTACTAGTAACACATCGTCATTACGGCAAATCGCCCGGTGTGTTAAGCAATATTTATTGTTCTGTGAGACCATAGTAATTAGACAGTGTCTATTTGCTGTGGTCTTTTTTATATTTAAGGAGTGAAGAAATGGATTATGCTATATTATTAGAATACGCATGGGTACTTATTGTGCTTGTCGTATTAGAAGGTTTACTTGCAGCAGACAACGCGGTTGTACTTGCGGTTATGGTGAGACATTTATCGCCAAAAGATCGTAAGAAAGCACTATTTTACGGGTTGCTCGGTGCGTTTGTATTTAGAATGATTGCGATACTATTACTTGTTTGGCTCGTACAATGGTGGTATGTTCAAGCACTTGGTGCGTTATACTTATTCTACGTTTCGTTTAGTCATTTAAGAGATATATACAAACATAGAAATCGATCAGAAGAAGAAATTGACGCATTAATTGAAAAGAACGAAAAAAAAGGTTCAGGATTCTGGATGACTGTACTTAAAGTAGAAATCGCAGACATTGCGTTTGCGGTCGATTCAATTTTAGCAGCTGCAGCCATTGCACTTGCGTTACCACATCTCGGTGGAGACTTCTTCGGAGTCAACGCAGGACAATATACAGTGATGTTAATCGGTGGTCTACTTGGAGTTATTATTATGCGTTTCTTTGCGAACTGGTTTGTAAAATTACTTGCTGAAAGACCAAGTCTAGAAGTTGCAGCGTTTACTATCGTTGGTTGGGTTGGTGTTAAGTTAACAGTGTTAACACTCTCGCATGAAGCAGTCGGCATTTTACCAGAGACTTTCCCACATTCAACAATTTGGAAAGTCACATTCTGGGCAGTGATGGTAATTATTATTCTAATCGGTTGGTTTGCTGGTGGTAAAAAAACAGATGTGAAGGATGATATGAATGCGTAATGATGATGATAGAAGAGAAAGTTTTGACGAAAAGTATAGGCGTCGTACGCACGCTTTAGATGAACACGATACAGTGCAATTTGAAAAGATTGACGATGATGACTTAAAAGATGATGTCAAAGACGAACATGTTGATCAAAGAGAAGAACCATCTCACGATGATTTTCATGAAGAAAGTGAAGTACAAAAAGAAGATGCACATAAGCCGCGTGCAAAACGTGAAAAATCATCGTTTTTACCAGGGCTACTCGCAGGTATTATCGGTGCAATTCTAGTCGTTTCGTTGTATCACTTTTTATCTAGCGACTCAAGCAACACAAATGAAGTCATAAACGACACAAAAGATACAGCAGAAGTGCGTCAAGAAATTGAAAGTAAACATGAAGACAAACTAATTACAGATACAATTGTTGCGGTTGAAAAAGCAAAACCAGCAGTCGTATCAGTCATTAACTTACAAAGCCAAACGAATTTATTTGGTAATGAATCGTCACTTGCTGAGGCAGGTACTGGTTCTGGGGTTATTTATAAAATCGATGATGAATATGCCTATGTTATTACAAATAATCACGTCATTGACAAAGCGACGGAAGTTCAAGTGAACACGCTTGAAGGTGACAGTATAGAAGCAGAAATTTTAGGCACAGATATTTGGACAGACTTAGCAGTGTTAAGAATGCCAAAAGGCAATATAACTGACGTAATCGAATTTGGAGATAGCGATAAATTACTCGTCGGTGAAGAGGCCATCGCAATTGGTTCTCCACTCGGTGATATGTTTAGTGGATCTGTATCAAGGGGAATTGTATCTGCACTTGATAGACGTGTACCAGTCGATATTGACGGAAACGGTACAGATGACTGGGAAGCGGCAGTGCTACAAACAGATGCAGCTATTAACCCAGGTAACTCTGGTGGTGCACTCGTCAATAGTAAAGGTGAATTAATCGGTATTAACTCGATGAAAATTGGTTTAGATAACGTTGAAGGAATTGGTTTTGCGATTCCATCGAACGATGTTAAGGCGATTGTTTCAGAGTTAGAAACTGGTGGAGAAGTGGATCGTCCATTTATCGGTGTTGGCTTACTCGATTTATATTTAATTAGTACGAGCGACCAACGTAATTATTTAAATTTACCGAGTAATGTTAAACATGGCGTCGTTCTTTCAAGCATTGAACCGGGTTCTCCAGCTGAATATGCAGGGTTAGAAGAATTAGCGGTTGTTACGAAATTAGATAATACTGAAGTTAATAACGCGATGGAATTTAGACAATATTTATATGGCAACAAAAAAGCAGGCGACACGATTACTGTCACGTATTATTTAGACGGTAGACAGTATGAGACAGACGTTCAGTTATAATGAGATTTAAAACGAGCAGCAATGCTCGTTTTTTTATCTTAAATTAAATTGAAAGATTGATTTAATAGGC
>NZ_CAVG010000130.1 GCF_000438455.1 Nosocomiicoccus massiliensis | reverse complement strand
AGATTGATTTAATAGGCGTATAGTATGTCTAAAGGAGAGATACCGTGTGAGAATAATCATTAATTTATTAGACCGTATGAGCCCGCAACGCTCGATTTTTGTTTATTATTTAGGTGCATTAATTGTTTCTACGTTACTCATGCAACTGCCATTTTTCTATAATGAAGGTACATACATATCATTTATGGATACGTTATTTGTCACAGCTTCAGGTATCTCTGTTACGGGGCTTACGACGGTAAATATTGTAGACACGTTTAATACGTATGGGATTATTCTCCTAATGTTCATACTAAACCTCGGCGGTATCGGTATTATGGCGACGTCGACATTTATATGGATTTTACTCGGTAGAAAAATTACATTAAGAAACCGAGCAGCAATTATGGTCGACAACAACCAATCCGCAATTGCTGGTGGGGTAAAGCTCGTTTTAAATATCGTGTCTTTACTGTTTTTAATCGAACTGATTGGTGCGATTATTTATACGTCAGTGTTTTATTATTTAACTGGTTCGTTTAAAGATGCATTCCTTCAAGGGATGTTTTTATCAGTATCAGCGACGACAAACGCAGGATTTGATTTATATCATCAATCGTTGATCGGACATAGTACAAACTTCTTTCTTACGGTTCCAGTAATGTTTCAAATTGTTCTTGGTGCGATTGGATATCCTGTGTTAATCGAAGTGAAAGAGTTCTTTAGTCATAAAAACCCGCACTTTAGATTTAGTTTGTTTACGAAAGTGACGACGACGATGTATGCGTTACTTTATGTAATTGGTACAGTGTTTTATTTAATCATCGAGTGGAATGGTCCACGTTTTCAAGATTCGTTTATTACTAAAATGACGAACGCGTCATTTATGAGTGTATCGTCAAGAAGTGCAGGAATCGTTATCGAAGACCCTTCGCTACTAAACGAAGCGACACAGCTTTTATTAAGTATGTTAATGTTTATCGGGTCATCACCATCCAGTGCGGGTGGGGGAATTCGTACGACGACATTTGCGATTTTGTTACTGACAGTAATCGCATTTGCGAGAAGTAAAGAATACCCGACGATATTTAAGCGGACGATCGCAAAACAAGACGTTGAACGCGCATTTGTCGTGTTCGTTATGTCAATTGTTTTACTATTTTTAGGAATATCCGTCATCACGTTTGTTGAAGGTGACAAACATAGTTTAATGTCTATTATCTTTGAGGTCTCGAGCGCGTTCGGAACGTGCGGGATGTCGATGGGGATAACAAATGATTTACAGACGAGCAGTGAGCTTATACTAATAGTCCTTATGTTTATCGGTCGTGTCGGTTTTGTCAGTTTCTTATTAAGTTTTGGTAGTAAGAAAAAGACGATTATTAAATATCCGACGGAGCATTTAACAGTCGGTTAAAAGAAAAAATAAAAAGGCGTAAGCATGCTAGCTTACGCCTTCAATCATTATTTTTTGATCGTATATCTTTTATGGTTTACTACTGTCTTTTCAAAATCTTCGTTTTCGTTCCAGTCTTCGTTTATTGTAATGTCGACGATGACTGAATTTTCGTTGATTTTTTCAACTTTACCAAGCATTCCATCGAACTCAACAATATCTCCGACTTCTGCTGGTACAATTTCTACTTCGTCTTTGTTCTTACTCATCGTAACCCCTCCAAATAATCATTATACTATTATACAATTTTCAACTATTTTTCTCAATAGAAGTGCGTATACAACGTTTTTCTCGCTTGTTTTCTTATGTTTTTTGCGGTTGATACACTCACTCCTAAATGCTTTGCGATCTCAACGAGTGCATATCCATCAATCGTCATAAGTAGCCATGTATACTCACGCTCAGTTAGTTTTTCTTTTACACCGATTAAATACAAATTCGCATCTATAGAATCGATAGGGAATGTATCTAGAACTCTATCTTCTGTCACTTGATATCGCTCTAATCGACGTGCGTTTTTTCGAATTTCATCGATTAAACGTTGATAAATAATCGTGTAAACAAATTGTGATTCTTTACATTTGGCCTCGTCGTGCTTGTTTAAAGCTTCGTAAACCGCTAATCGTCCAACTTGCATATACTCATCTCGGTCATATAAAATGTTCAGTCTTTTAATAATTGAAGCAATCATCGGTTCATAAGATGTTATCTTATCCATTGTAACTCCTGTAAGAATCGATTCTTAAATTATTTCCGGATATGTGTAATGTACCGAGTTTTTAATCGTTCAAACAGGCGCTTTAGTTAACAAAAGTTAGCATTAAAGATATTTACATTTAACATTGTGATGTATTTAAACGTAAAATGATGTATAATTCGTTCTAATACTATAATTTTGATGAAAGAGGACTTCCTATGAAAGGATTGCCATATTTTACAAGAGACGTTAAATACATAGAACCGATTTATGATCCTACATATATGTGTCAAGCAGTATCAGATTCTGGTATCGTTCAGTATAAGAAATCGTCGGAAAACTGGTTAAATGAGTATTTAACTTATTTTTATGCGACGAATCTATCTGCAATACGTAAACATGTTCAATTGAATTTCAACATCCATCGTATGATACCGATTTGTGTAGATCTCGAATATCAATTTATTATGTTCCCATTAAATTCGAGTAAAAATAAGAACGTGTATTTTATCAATTTAGCAAAAGTATATCGGTGTATTAAACGTGAAAGTGGAACGACGATTGAGTTTATATGTGGCGATACGTTAGATGTAGATATTTCATATAGCCAATGTGAAAGTCAGTATGTAAAAGCGACGCAAATATATGATAGGTATGTGAAATTTAGACAATTTAGAAGACGACTTTTAAGCACAGAAACGAATAAAACAATGTATAATATAAATAAATGACATGATGCGAAAAGAGGGATCATATGGAAATTAAAGTAAAAGTGAAAGATAGCACGCATCAATTACAAATTTTTAAATATAAATTATCACTCGATCAAAAAGTGAGAGACTTGATTGCACTCTTAACAGATGATTTACCATATTTAACAC
>NZ_CAVG010000129.1 GCF_000438455.1 Nosocomiicoccus massiliensis | reverse complement strand
GGTGAGTATTCGTATAGTGAATTATACGAAATGCAGTTAAATAAATTGTTCGAAGCGTTAAATAAAGCAACGCTAACTTCAGACGATTTAACATTAGAACTTTCAATATTAGAAAGTAAAGATAAAAATATCGCGCACTTAAATTTAGATTATACACAGTTTATTAAAATGTCTGATTTATATATTGATATTAAAAAAGCATACCGTGTACCGAACAGTACGATTTTTTATATCCAACAAAATGGAGAGCAATACGTCATTCGTAAAGAAGAACATCATTTAGAATTTTATAGCTTTAGACAACAATTTGACGAGGCGTTTAAAGAAGACGATAGACTCCCGTTTTTTGCGATTGAGTTTAAATCAAAAGATGAAATGTCTCAAAAAGACATTCATTGGATTAAAAAATATCGATATCCTAAAAAAGAAAAGAAAATCCGTTTATCCATATCGAAGTCGCTAGAATATCACAAAGTATATTAGACGATATTACACGACTGATTCATAGGTTATACACGATTATTGGGCGTTTTGAACGCGGAAAAGTTCCGTTTACTGAGATCGATAAATTGCCGACGTATATAGAACAAGATGGAAAAGTTACGATTGGTTACGTTCCGATTCTACAACTCGAACGTATTTTACAACAAAAAAAGAGCCCGAATAATTAAGAAAAAAGTTTAAAAATCATGTATGATATAGATAAGACTGAAAGTAGTGAAAGACATGATTAAAAGGGTAGTACATTTACTTGGAATTCCATTTGTAAATACGACACATGAACAGTTTGTAGACGAACTAAAAAGACGTCTAGATCAAAAAGAAAAGACGTTCGTCGTAACAGCAAATCCAGAGATTTTGATGAAAACAAAAGAAGATAACAAATTTCAACACGTCGTTAAACGTGCGGATTATGTCACGCCGGATGGTATCGGAGTTGTATTACTTTCAAAGTTAAAAAGACGTCCGCTAAAAGAGCGAATTACCGGGTTTGATTTAACAGTCGATTTACTTCAATATGCCGATGACGAAAATTTAAGCGTGTATTTACTCGGCGCAAAAGAGTCTGTCAATAAAGAGGCGGCAGAACAAATTAAATTGACTTATCCGAACTTAAATATTGTCGGCAGACATCACGGATATATCGATATTGATGATGAAAAAATTCATGATGAGATTTATGAAAAGGCACCAGATATCGTATTCGTCGCGCTCGGTGCACCAAAGCAAGAATTATTTATCGATCGCCATATTAAAAATGCACAAAAAGGGCTATTCATCGGTGTTGGTGGTAGTTTAGACGTCCATGCGAAAGCAGTGGAACGTGCGCCAGATATTTGGATTAAATTAAACTTAGAATGGTTGTACCGCATGATTAAACAACCTGAACGCATTAAAAGAAATATTAAGGTGTTTAGTTTTATGATAAAAGCACTACTAAAAAATGATTAAACGTTAAGGAAGATTCTATGTCAAAACGTAATGTATCAAGTAAAGGTTTTATATTATTAACGAGTATATTAATTGGTGGAATAGTAGCGTCGTTATTTACGTTATTTTTTATTGGTAACCAGTACAACGCGACTGCTGAATTTAACGTGCATACGGAAGAATCAGTTGATCCAGGAATTTATGAGGCGATTATTAAATCTGATAAAGTCGTTACAAAACTAAAAGAACAAGAGAACATTACGCTTCCTGTTCAAAAATTAAAAGAGAAAATTATTGTCACGTATAACGAAGATTCAGATACTTTAAAAGTTTCGGTAAGTTTAGACAATAGACGTCCCTCAATACTTGTAACAGAGCAGCTTGCACAAATTGCGACTGAGGAGATAGAAACATTTGTACAAGGTAGTACAGTCGAGTATGTGACAGCTCCAGATGACGGTGTGGTAGAAGATAAATCACATAAAATTAAATTGATTTACGTCATTGTTGGACTTATTATTGGGTATTTTGTTGGTACGTTAATTTACACATTTAAAAAACCACGTGTTGGTAAAGGAAAATCAGCTGAATCAGATTATACGGTGCTTGGTTCGATACCAAAATATTAGTGTAAGTGAGTGAGAATATATGTTAGATAATAGAAGACATATCGTAGTGAACGAGCCAGAAAGTGATGTCTCTTTAAAATACTTTAATATCGCAGACCGTATTAAATATTACACACAAAACAAGCAACGTGTATTATTGTTTGCATCTGAATATCAAAAAGAAGGGGTTACGACAATCGCAACGAACGTTGCGATCGCTTTAGCACGTAGAGGTGCAAACGTCGTATTTCTCGATGCAAACCTAGACGACCCGACAATTCATGACACATTTCACGTTCAATTAAGAAGCGGTATTACAGATGCGATAGCGACTGACAAAAGTATACTGTCAGTGACGTATGACACACCGGTATATGGACTATCTATGATTCATGCTGGACTACAAACGTCGATTGGCAACGAAGTCTTTTTATCGAGTAAATTTAAATATATCATTGGCACGTTAAGAAATAAATTCGACTATGTTATTATTGATGCTGGTATGCGAATGTATGACACAGCGAATGTCGATGCAACAAAAGAAGTAATCGATGCAGCGGTGATTGTAAAAAATAAGGAACGTCATATCGTTGAATCAAACGAACTGGCTTCGAGACTAGAAGAGAGTGGCATCGAAATTTTAGGTGTCGTTAATAATTTTGATGAAAGTTAAAGGTGAATATGCATGAGTCGATTTACAAATTATTTCTCTAAACATGTGAGAGAAAGATTTACAAAAGACATTGAACTCATCGATATTAATAGAGTAGGGGGCGACTTTATATTCACTTATAAAGTCCTCCCGTTTATTAATTTACGAGTGATTTCAAATTATAATGCGACTGTTTTAATCGATGAAGTAGAACACGAAGTTCCGTGTGAGCACAATGAAGATTTAATTACAGTGCGTGTCTCTGAAACGTATTTTAGCAATCATCCAGACAATCTATCTATTCAGTTATATTCATTTAACGAAAAGATGCGAATAAAAAGAAGTAAGGAACTTAAAGCGCGTACTCAATATTTTGTGAACAATAAACTATATAACATTAAAGTAAAAAGAGATGTACATATTTCTAAACGATATATGACGTTAAACTTTACTGATGAAACACAACTTGTAAACGACGCTAATGTATTAAAAGATGGCTTATTGTTAAACTTTAATACGAAAGTGGATAAAGATTCTGTACTCTTTTTAAGTTATATTCATAAGTTCGTAGAAATACCGACAACTTTAATTGATGATTATACGTTAAAAGTGACTGGATTAGATCAACTTACAAACGGTGAAGCGGTATTTTATATTGCTCAAAAAGAAGATGTTTATTTATTAAAAGGCAAATTAAACGAACACGAGCTTTTTACTGAATATTATTCGTATACACTTACGACAGAGCCGGAGTTAACGCTTGAAGTTAAAGAGCATGTGATAGAACTCGAGTCATTTTACGTGAGTGAAATAAGAGATAACGTCGTCACAGTTAATATTCAATTAGAAAAAGATATGTTAATCAATCAACCGAAATTAAGTATCTATAACCCGAGGCTTGATACGTCGGTGGATATCGATTTAACAGATCAATTACGATGTGATATACCAATTGGAGTATTGATCGACGGATTTACAAATAAAAAAATCAACTTTATAAATGATGGTATCGTGTATCAACTTGATATTCGATTTGCAAAAATTATCGATGATATGGTCGGTAAACATCTTCATGACAATGAGTATCTCAACACTCATTTTTATAGAAGAAAAGACAACTACTTAGGTTTTAAAGTATCTCGTCCACGTATAAGAAGACGTATGACATCCATTAAAGACT
>NZ_CAVG010000128.1 GCF_000438455.1 Nosocomiicoccus massiliensis | reverse complement strand
TTAAAGACTTACGTTTAAAGGTTTTGTGAAGGGGAGAGAGCGTTCTCTAATGCTGAGAACGTCATTATATTTGAAGATCGTATCAGTCAAGAAACTGTCGAATATCCAGTAGACGATAAATTTAAAATAAAAGTAGTACCTGAAGATATCATCAATTTAATGAGTCGTGGTAAGACAGTGATTGATATTTACGTCGGAATGAGAAATGAAGACGGAGACATCATCGCAAGGGAAAAATCCCATATAAACATTCAGATTTTAAAAAAGATAATTTTTACGATTTAAAAATTGTCCAAGAAAAAGACCGAGATGTTTATTTACTTGTGACGACAACACCATTTAACAATTTAAAAATTGAAACATTTGTTGTACCAAAATCAGTCAACACGAACGTCGTACGAGACAAAAACATATGGTTACTCGGAGAACGTACAGATACTGCCCAAGAAAACGGATATGCACTGTTTAAATATTTACAAGACAAACAAGTCGAAGCGTACTACGTGATAGACGAAGAATCTAAAGATTATGAAAAGATAAAAGACGAAGAGAACGTACTCGTTTTTGGTAGTGATGCGCATTATGATATTAGCTTAAGAGCAGGCGTATTACTATGTACACACGATTTTGAAAATATTTTACCGTATAAACCAGCGAAAGAATTCTTTAATTATGGGGATACATTTAAAGTGTTTCTACAGCACGGTGTACTCGGTAGAAAACCAGCTGAATATCATAAAAAATATTACGAGGATCCGTTTGATATATTTATCGTATCGAGTTCAAGTGAGAAATACGACGTCGTCGTTGAAGAGATGGGATACGATGAAGATGAAGTCATCGTCACAGGTCTTGCACGATTTGACCAATTACCGATTGGCAAAAAAGGAAAAGATATATTACTAATGCCAACGTGGCGTGACTGGATAAATACAGACGAAAGATTTTTAAATAGTGAGTATTATCACCGTTATAAAAATTTAATCGAAAACGAACGTCTTCACGACGTACTAAAAAAATATAACGTCAAATTAAATTTCTACCCGCATTATCGTGCGCAGCAGTTCTTTACAAAAGAACATATTGAAGCGACAGATAACATTGAATTTATTACGCTAGGAGAACGTACTGTACAAGATTTACTCATTGAACATGCGTTACTCATTACAGACTTTAGTAGTGTAAGTTTTGACTTTACAATGATGAAAAAACCAGTAATATACTATCACTTTGACGAAGATCGTTTCTTTAATAGAGGGATATTACGACCAGTAAATGAAACATTTTTAGGTGATATCGCGGAGACAGAAGAACTTCTGATTAGCTATATAGAAGATGCGATTAAACATAACTATGAAAATAAAGTGAAAGATATTAGTGGAATCATTAAGTATCAAGATCAACATAACTGTGAACGTATATATGAAGCGGTGGAACGAAAAAAACTCTAACATTTTTGTTAGAGTTTTTTATTACAACTGTTTAATCATATCGATATGTGGGATGTTTGTATCTAAATATTCATCGGAAAATTTTTCATAGCCGAGTTTGTTATAAAATTTAATCGCGTGAGTTTGTGCACCAAGTTTTGCCCATACGTATCCTTGTTGTCTTGCATGAATATGAACGAATGTCATTAAGTTATGTCCGAATCCGAGCTTTCTATATTCTTTTAAAACAGCCATTCTTTCAACTTTAATTGTAGAATCATCAAGCACTCGGTAACGTACTGTGCCGGCTGGTTCATCGTTAAATAGTAAAATGATATGAACACATTCTTCTTCGTACTCATCTAATTCTAAATCAGCTGGAACGCCTTGTTCTTCTACAAATACTTTATTTCTAATATCCACGCAATCATCGTAGTATTTCTTATCGTCTGTAATATATATATTCATAATAGACACTCCTAAAAAAATAATGACTAGGCAGTACCTAGTCATTATATAACACTATTCATAATTCTCTCTATCATCACGCTCAGGCGGGAAGTATTCGTCCCTAGGGTTTGTACCTGGATCGTAATAATAATCGTCGTCATATGACTCATCTAAATTATCTTCTTCTGTTGGTTCTGTGTAGTCTTGACCGTCAGGCTTGCTAACATCTGTGTCGCCTTCGTTATCTTCATATTGTTCTAATTGATTATCTGGAATTTTAAAGCCATCTCCATATGGGCTCTCATATCCTGGTTGTGCGTAGAATGGTATATTTTCACCTTCGAGTATATAGTGATTAATTAAATCTTCACCGATAAATACCGTAGGGTTTAACCAATAAGAGAGACGTATATTTGCGAAATCATTAACGTCCGGTGCTGGTAAGCCGAGAATCTCTCTTAGAGTTTTGCTTAGTACAAATAAGTGTTCTTCACTTGGTTTATAGTAATATGCACCAGTATCACTAGTATAATCTTCACCGAGAACTCTTGTCTGTTCAAAATCAATATCGTTACTTGCAAAATATTTTGCTAGTTTTGTGATGTCTTGCATTGTAAAGTTATGAGTCACGTTTTTTGAAACGACGTCGACGAGGTCATCTATTTTTGTAATTGCTCCTGTAGACTTTGAGCGATTCATAATTGCCTGAATCATTTGCATTTGTCGTTCTCCACGACCAAAGTCTGAGTCCACTCGGCGACTTCTAACTACCGCAAGCGCCTCTTCACCTGTTAACATTCGTTTTCCTTTTTTTACTTTTATTTTACCTGAGTCATCTTGGTTTGGTTCTTCCATATCAAATGGAACATCAAACTCAACGCCACCAAGTGTATTTACGATATCTACTACGGAATCAAAGTTTACACGAATGTAAAAGTCAACAGGAACGTTTAATAAGTTTTCCACTGAATCGACAGTACCTTCAATGCCACCAAGTGCATGTGCGTGGTTGATTTTATCAAATGCTTGTTCACTACTAATTAGACTTAACGTATCGCGAGGGATGTTGATCATTTTAATGACGTCACCTTCACGGTCGAACGTTGCTAATATCATCGTATCCGTTCTAAATTCATCTCTATTTAATTGTTCTTTTTTAGCACGTTTTTCGTTTTCGTCAATTCCTAATATTAGTACTGTAAAGCTGTCATCGATATCGACTTCTTCACCGTCTTCACGAAGTTTTGACTTGTCCTCTAAACCGGAAAACGAAGAATTTACTCCTTTGTTGACTGTATAATATATATAACCACCATAAGCGGCGCCAGCAATGCTGAGTACTAAAAGTATGACGAAAATAATTTTAAGGAATTTTTTCATAGTAATCTCCGAACTTCAAAATAATGTAATAACTTTCATTGTAACATTGATAGAAGTGTATTTGTATTATTTTGGTTGTTATAATCATTCCACAGATCTTTAAATTGACGTATTTCTTCCGCAGAAAAGTCATCATTTATAATCATCTCTAGAATATCATCAGTGTTATATGCGATATTCGTCGTGACGAGAGATTCATAATCATCTATTAACCCTTTTGTATTCGTATACTCATCTAAATCATAAGGATAATAGATAACTGGACGCATAAGGTTCGCAAATTCAAAGCCGACAGAAGAGTAGTCTGTAATTAAAATATCAGTCACACTTAACACTTCTTCTAACGAAAATCCGTCAGTGAGATCGATCACACCTTTAATATCAGTGTCTAACTGAACAGTAGGATGTAGTCTTAATGCGATTTTATAATTGCTCGGCAATTTTTGAATCATTTTAGAGATGTCGAGTGGTATATCAGAAATATTAAACTGATTTTCTCGATACGTCGGCGCATACGTCACAATGATAACTTCATCGTCTATTTTTAAGTGACTTCGAACACTATTTCGAGTCGATTGAATATTTGGCTGATCTCTATAAAAATCGAGACGTGGCATCGCTGTTTTTATGATTTTCTTATCATCAATAGAAAACGCCTGTTTAAAAATATCTGCCATACGTTTAGACCCAGCAACATAATAATCTACATTTTGATACGTTTTTTTAAATCGAGCTTTTGCACAGTCTGGACGATTTTTAAATGACTCATCCATTAACCCAAACGCTTTGACCGCGCCAACCGCATGCCACGTTTGAAATACGTTAACATAAGGTTTTAACGTCGACATGCCACCAATCACAGGAAAATGATTATCGACAATAATATTTTTAGCACGTCCTATTTCATATAATTCTTTAACGCTTAAATTACTCTGTGTGTACACTTTAACGTTATCAAACGTTTTAAAGTCATACTGACGCGATGAAAAAATAATTACTTCATCGTAAAGACGCATCTTCGGATGACGGATAATATAATCGATATTGTCGCCAAAAGAAGTTAAAATCACGACTGAGTTTTTTAGGGGTAATATGCGCATCAATAAAAAGAAACGTGAGACAATAAAATTGTACACACGTAACATAATTTCTTTAATCATTATTGTTTAAATCTTTCTTAATCTTTGTCGTTGAAATTCCTTCAGTTCTTGGTAAGTAAATAACTTCACATAAATCTTTTAAGAAATCAAACTCACCTTCCCAGTCATGACCCATTACGAATGTGTCAATGTTGTGATTTTTAACATCTTCACGTTTTTGATCCCAAGTGTTTTCTGGAATCACTTCATCGACATATTTAATCGCTTCTAAAATCAATTTACGATCTTCATATGAGTGATATGCTTCTTTATGTTTTAAGCTGTTAAATTCATCTGTTGATACAGCAACGACTAGGTAATCACCGAGATCCTTAGCACGTTTTAAAATGTTTATATGGCCGACATGTAATAAATCAAATGTTCCATAAGTAATTACTTTTTCATAACAATTCACCTTTTTGATTCATATTATATTTTAGTTTATACCATTATAAGTGTTAATGCGATAATTTATTATACAGAAATTGGTTTTCTAGTTCTAATCTT
>NZ_CAVG010000127.1 GCF_000438455.1 Nosocomiicoccus massiliensis | reverse complement strand
AAGAATCGTATTATATTCGAGAGTTTTCTAGGTAAGCAATATAGCGATAACCCTAGAGCATTATACGAATACTTGTTAGAGCATTACCCAAGTGAATATGAACTGATTTGGAGTGTAGATAAACGTTACGTAAAACTATTCGAAGAAAAAGGAGTACCATACTATAAAAGATTTTCTGTTAAATGGTTGATTGCAATGAACACAGCAAATCTTTGGGTTTCTAATAGTAGGCTTCCTTTATGGATACCTAAACCAAAAAAGACAACTTATCTACAAACGTGGCATGGAACACCATTAAAAAAATTAGCGCTCGATATGGATGAGGTTCATATGCCAGGTACTGACACTGAAAAGTATAAAAAGAACTTTACAACTGAATCTAAAAAATGGGATTTTTTAGTGTCTCCAAATACGTATTCATCAGAAATCTTTAGACGTGCGTTTAAATTTAATAAGACGATGTTAGAAACTGGCTATCCAAGAAATGATCATTTAGTCAACAACAATAATGAGGAATATATTCATCGCCTGAAAGTGGACCTTGGCATACCACGTGGAAAAAAAGTAATTCTTTATGCGCCAACTTGGAGAGATAATGAATATTACGCACGTGGGCGTTATAAGTTCGACATCAAACTTGATTTAGAAAAGATGAGAAAAGAGCTTGGTGATGATTATATAATCTTACTCAGAATGCATTACTTAATCTCTGAAAATATTGATGTAACTCAATATGATGGATTTGTACAAGATTTTTCAACATATGAAGATATTAGAGATTTATATTTAGTATCTGATACGTTGATTACAGATTATTCATCTGTCTTTTTTGATTATGCAATATTAAACCGTCCAATAGTATTCTTTACATATGATTTAGAAAGCTATAGAGATACGTTACGCGGTTTTTATTTTGATTTTGAAGAAGATGCACCTGGACCACTATTATTTGATACTGATTCAATTATTGAAGCGGTGTTAAACGAAGATGATCCATATTATAATAAACGTCAGATATTTAGAAATACGTATTGTAGTTTAGAAGATGGGCAAGCATCTAAACGTGTGTTAGAACACGTCATAAAATAAAGATTTGAAAGGAATTAAAATGAAATCTTTGTTTAAATTAATACAAGAACAAATTGAATATTTTTATCTAGCTCGACGACTCTCACTATACGAGCTAAAAAGTAACAATAAAAACAACTATTTAGGCATGTTATGGGAGTTATTAAACCCGCTCACACAAATACTTATTTACTGGTTTGTATTTGGAACACTGAGAAATAGAGCGCCAGTTGAAGTCAATGGTGAAGAAGTTCCATTTTTACTTTGGTTAATCGTAGGTTTTTTAGTTTGGATATTTTTCTATCAAGCATCAATTCAAGCTTCTAAATCTATATATTCACGACTTAGAATGTTATCAAAAATGAACTTCCCGATGAGTGTGATACCGAATATACCGATATTCTCAAGACTCTATATTCACTTAGGTATGATTGTTATTGCATTTTTTCATCTACCAATTTTCGGGATATCCAGTGACGATCTACATCGTCCAGTTTTTCTATTTTTTAATATGCTTATATGCAATTACATTTGCGTTTGGTTTAATTATGTCGACATTATCGACAATCGTAAGAGACGTTCACCTTTTCTTAAACTCGATTTTAAGAATGGGGCTGTACGTTTCTGGTGTGTTATGGCCACTCACAATATTAGATGATTTTCCGAAAGTTCAAGCAGTATTAAAATTTAACCCACTTGTTTATGTCGTAGAAGGATATCGATATGCATTTTTAGGTAGAGGATGGTATATAATCGAACATTGGCAATACGGCTTATATTTCTGGGGACTCGTTATAGTTCTTCTACTTATCGGCGCAGTATTACACATGAAATTTAGAAGAAACTTTATTGATTATTTATAGAGGTTGAATATTATGGAAAAAGTTATAGAGGTAAAAAACTTAACGAAACGGTATAAATTATTTGACGATTCAAAAGAGAAGTTTTTAAGCCTTTTTAATAGTGAAAAATTTGGTAAAAACTTCTATGCACTCGATCAAGTTAACTTTACAGCATATGAAGGAGACGTCGTAGGGTTTATAGGGACAAATGGTTCTGGTAAATCTACGCTTTCCAATATTATTGCAGGTATCGTACCTGAAACAACTGGAGAGGTACAAACGAGAGGCGAAGTTGCGTTAATTGCTGTTGCAGCGGGTTTAAATAATAATTTAAGCGGAAGAGAAAACATCGAGTTAAAATGCTTAATGCTTGGTTTCAGTAAGCAAGAGATTAAAGAGTTAGAACCAGAAATTATAGAATTCTCAGAACTTGGTGAGTTTATTGACCAACCAGTTAAGTCGTATTCAAGCGGTATGAAATCTAGACTTGGATTTGCGATTTCAGTAAGTGTGGATCCAGATGTACTTATAATCGACGAGGCATTATCAGTTGGAGATAAAGCCTTTGCTGAGAAGAGTTTACAAAAAATGAAAGAGTTTAAAGAGCAAGGTAAAACTATGATTTTCGTTTCACACTCACTCGGCCAAATGAAACAGTTTTGCGATAAAATTTTATGGCTAGAGTTCGGTAGAGTGAAAGCATATGGCGAAGTCAACGAAGTACTCGGAATGTACGAAAGCTTTTTAAATAAATGGCAAAAGATGTCGAAAAAAGAACGTGATGAGTACCGTGCAAATGTTTTAGCAACACCGGTTCAGACAAATACTATTTCAAAGTCAGATGAAACGTTCGTTTATACTACAACAGACGAATTTATAGAAGAAAACGATAACTATGAAGTTCAATTAGAAAGTCGTCTCGCGCATATACGCGGTGGAAAGTCTTATGTATATGAAGCACCTAACAAACAAGATAGTTATAAATCTTCTGATGAACTGAAAAATAAGGTCTATTATGTAAAACGTTCAGCATCATTTAGGTTTGAGAAGTTTTATCTATTAAGCACGAAGCCGAGTGGAGAAGAAGGCTTAGTAGGTTGGATGAAAGAAGCGGATCTGCAAACCCATGTAACCACCTTTGTAGATAATGACAAAAAAACTTTCAAGTTAAATGGTAAGGGATCAGCATACGACGCACCATGGGGTGGTAGAAAGCAATTTGTATTTAAAGATTTAGCAGATATGGAGAACGAAACAATAAACGTTGAAGAAACGTGGTTTATAGGACGAAACACGTGGTATAAAGGATACTTGAATGATAAATTAGTGTGGATAAATTCAAAATTTGTTTTATAGTAT
>NZ_CAVG010000126.1 GCF_000438455.1 Nosocomiicoccus massiliensis | reverse complement strand
ATAGAAAATTTATCTTTATCTATTTGAACTTCATTTTTTATATCATCCATTTGTTTATGGGTAAGAAGCAAGTATTTACTTACTTTATCTGCATTTTCCAAGGCATACTTATAAGAGTTTTTTATTGTTCCGTTATTTAGATGAGTACTATGAAAAACCATAATATTTTTAGTTTTATTTTTTTGTTTCAAGAGTGGTTTGTCCAACATTCGTGCATCACAAAAAACAATGTCATTATCTTTAAATCTATTTTCGTAGTAGTATTGAAAAAAATCTTTTTCATTTTTAAAGCTTTTATGAGGTCTATTGTTTTTATAAGTTTGAATGATAATCACATTATTTTTTTCATTATCAGCAAATATTTTTTTACAATAAAGATTCCCATCTTTATCGAATAATTCCTCTGAAATTCTTTTTATATGTTTTAGGAGAATAGTAATTTTTGCGATGTAGTATCCCATACTTATTATATTCCCATCTCTCTACTTTTTTCTTAGAAGCAGGTGACATAAAATCTTCAAATTCGAGTACTTTCATGCCTTGGCGGTACTTTCTGTAGAGGACATAGGTGTCGTTATCATAATATCGTATGACATCTTTTTCTTCGAGAATTTCTTTTCTTAAACCTTCTATACCATGAGGTGCTTCAATATATTTAGTTCTGTTTAGTAACTTACTTTTAGGTGTGACTAGTAAATTAAAGCCAGATAACCAATCATATATATTTTCGTATTTAGTTTTATAACTAGATTTATTTTCAGAAACAAATTTTTTATATACATCATTATAATTTGCATTATAATTTGTAGTAATTATAGTGTTTGGTATATTCAATTTTTCTTCTAATAATTTGACGCGACTTAATAACGATTTAGTTCTTCCCCCATGAATAGGGGGAAGAGTAGTTGTGATTGTGTATATCATTTCGGCCACCTTAAATTTATTATTTATAGATTTTCTTGAATTTCATTATGAATCATATCACCAATAATTTTTGCAGCATTTCCTTGTTCTTTAGAACAAAATCTATCATAAAATTTATTGAGATTATCTTCATATTCATTTTTAATATAATCAATATTTTTAAGCTGTTCAATTAAATCGTCAGCTTTTGTTGTGATAGGACCTGGCAGGTCTTTCATGTAATCCAGGTAAAACCCTCTTAATTCTCCCTCATATTTTTCTAAGTCATAGGCAAAGAAGATTTGAGGTCTTTTTAAAATCCCATAATCAAACATTACAGATGAATAATCTGTAACTAAACAATCACTAATTAAATATAAGTTAGAAACATTATTATAGTTTGAAACGTCTATCGCAAAATCTTCGTATCCCTTAATATCGATTTGATTTGCAATGAGGTAGTGCATCCTTAAAAGAACGACATAATCATCGCCGATTTCTTCAAACATTTTAGGAAGGTTAATTTTTAATTCGAATTGATATTTACCTTTTGTATATACTCATCATCGCGCCAAGTCGGTGCATATAATATTACTTTCTTGTCGTTCGGTATGTTTAAATCTCTTTTGATTTTTTCAATATACTTCTGATCATTTTGTTTATTAACGAGAACATCATTCCTAGGATATCCAATTTCTAGTATGTCTTTAGAATCCATCCAAAATGCAGATTGAAAAATCTCTGTAGAATACGCATTTGGTGAGATAAGAACGTCCCATCTTTTAGTTTCGTTTCTAAAGTTACGTTTATATTTTTCAGTATTTGTTCCGGGCATTTTTACTTCTGCCATATCATTACCAAGTCGTTTTAATGGTGTACCATGCCAAGTTTGAATATAAGTTTGATTCTCTTTTTTGTATAAATGAAGCGGTGTTCTAGCATTGCTCACCCAGAATCCAGCTTTTGAGTATGCTTCGTAATATTTTTTAGAGGATCTTTTAATTTTTCTGCTGGCTTTGGTACGTATGTCGAATTCGGTTTACGTAGAATCCACTTATAATTATATTGAGGATAAGCTTTTGCCATATACTCGTATATAGCCTTCGGACTATCACTATATGCTTGACCTCCAAATGATTCAAAAACAATTGTTTGAGGATCGACTTTAGTATACTTATTAGTCAGTTCATATTTGGAACGGTTTTTAGTCTTATGGCCTGTTAATACATGTCTAAGTAATCTTGATTTATATCTAAAATCATTAATACGATTTGCAAAACCGGTACTTCCTCGCATTAATGCATACATCTCTATATTAAAGAAAGGTTTATTTTTATTAAATATATCTTTATTTAAAAACTTCGCAGCAAGTTCTAACACATCTTTATTATTCTTGTATCGTTCATCAATTTGAGGATGATGAGGATCGAACTCTGTTTCGATTTTTTCTTTTAAATCATTAATCATAAATTGACGAACATTTTCATTGTGTGACTTGTCTATATAATGAATAAAGTTTTTAACATATGATTTAAACTCATCATCGAAGTCATTTTCAGCATATATTAAAATATCGAGTGATTCATTATTTTCATCACGATAATATAATGGGAAATTATAATAATAAACAGGACTTTTTGATTTATAAAGTGCATCAATGACAAAAGCCCATTCTGCATATGTTCCAATATCGGTATTAAAACGTATTTCGTTGTCTTTTATAATCGAAGTT
>NZ_CAVG010000125.1 GCF_000438455.1 Nosocomiicoccus massiliensis | reverse complement strand
AGGATACTTTTTAGGGTAGTTAAGGTTCTCTTTTCGTTCCCTAAACAATCCATGATGTAAGTTAATGTATTCATTTTAAACTCCTAACTCATCTTAAGGTTATCAATAATTATAATATAAGAGAAAAATAAATTAAACTCGTACTTGTTTCAAGGGCTTTAAATACTCAATGACTTCTTCGTTATGTTAAAATAAAAGTAATGAATATAGTTTACATTGGAGGCATTTATATGAAGCGTTTTGGCCTCTTTTCACTGTTCATGATTTTTGCTTTTATTCTTGCTGGATGTTCGAGTACGAATGAGCCTGTTAAGTTAAAACATGGTGTTGTATATAAGGAACATTCAAATAATCAAGATTTTGATGACTTGAAATTTGTTGCGAATGATTATGATGTGGAGATACATTATCCACATTTTGGTGTAGAACGTATCGATAAAAAAATCGAGAGTGCACGTAATAAGGAGTTCGAAGATTTCATAGATATTGTTAAAGATGATGATGAGTATATGGATTCATCGTTAAAGATTGTTTTTAATGCACATGACGTTAGAGGCGATATTTACATGTTTAACATTACGAGAGTTGTTAATCTTTCAAAAGATACGGAATACTCGATTCACGGGGTACTTGTAGTGAATACCGCAAGTGGTGAAGCGGTTGTAAGCGACAACTTGTTTAACATCGGTCAACCAACACGAGAGGCGTTATTTAAACGGTTAGATAAGTCGATTCGTGATAATCCGGCGTATGCACCGTATTATGACGCGAAAAAATTAGAAGACCGAACGATGGATATTTCAAAGACGTTTTCGAATGTTGACTTTAAAGGAGACGTCGTACAGTTCCACTATGATCAAAACGAAATTGGAAGTAGTGCGATGGGGACACCTAATGTAGAAATACCGTTTAGAGATGTCATCGAATTTTTAGAGCCGACAATTAAAGCAGTCGTTGAAGGTGAATTGATACCGACGAATGAAGACTAACATTTGCCAAGGGGATATTGTAACGTTGCCCCTTGGCTTTTTATCAATTAGAAATACATATTGAAAGAAATAAAGAGGTGCAAATGTGGTAAAAAGAATTGTAGATTTCTCGATTAAAAACAAACTCGCAATCGTATTAATGACGATTATCATCGCGCTTGGTGGTGTGTATTCTGCTTCAAAAATGAAGATGGAAATGTTACCAGACATTGACTCACCAGTGCTGACGATCACGACGCCGTATCCAGGTGCGACACCTGAAACTGTTTTAAATGACGTGACAGAAAAAATAGAGTCACGTGTAAAATCGATGGAAGGTGTCGAAGATATTCAAAGTCAGTCGCTGCAAAATGCGTCTGCGATCACTGTGATTTATGATTACGGTACGGATATGGATAAGGCGACTGACGAAGTCGAAACGATGATTGATGAATTAGATTTACCAGAAGGTGCCGAGTCATCTAGCATCGATACGATTTCGATGTATACATTCCCAATTATCAGTTATTCATTTACTGAAAAAGATAATGATCTTAAAGATTTAACACAGCGTTTAGAAGAAAATTTAATACCTGAAATTGAAGGCGTCGAAGGCGTATCGAGTGCGTCATTTTCAGGCCAACAAATTGAAAGAGTAGAGCTTTCTTTCGATGAAGCAGCATTAAAAAAGCATGATTTAAAAGAAGATGATGTCCTACAATTTATTTCGGGAACGTCCAATGATTTCCCGCTCGGATTATATACGTTTGACGATGAACTCCGTTCTATTTTAATCGATGGTCGTTTTAATACGGTAGAGGAGTTAAAAGAGTTAAACATACCAGCAGGGGAACCTGAAGCACCTGAAATTGACGATGAAACGAAAATGAAGCTTGCTGAAATGAGTGAAGAGGAACGTGAAGAGTTCCAAAAAGAAATGGAACAAAAAGCGTTAGATGCTGGACTAAAAACAGTTAAATTAAAAGACGTTGCAGAAATTAATACTGTATCAGAAAGAGAGTCTATTTCTAAAACAAATGGTAAAGACTCGCTTGCGATACAAGTTGTAAAATCTAACGATGCGAACACAGTAGCAGTTGCGAATGAAATTAAAGAAACAGTCGATACGTTTTTAAAAGATAACAAAGATATCGAAGCAGTTTTAATGATGGATCAAGCAAAACCGATTGAAGACTCAATTAAAACGATGTTCGAAAAAGCACTTCTCGGAGCAGCTTTTGCAGTAATTGTTATTTTACTCTTCTTAAGAGACTTTAAGTCGACGTTAATTTCTGTCGTGTCGATTCCGATGTCGATTTTAATGGCGTTTGTTATTTTAAAACAACTCGACGTTTCGATTAACATCATGACACTTGGTGCGATGACTGTCGCAATTGGGCGTGTCATCGATGACTCGATCGTTGTTATAGAAAACATATACCGAAGACTTACGAAAGAGGATGAAACGTTGCAAGGTCGTGAACTGATTACAGCTGCGACAAAACAAATGTTTATTCCAATTATGTCGTCGACAATTGTAACGATTGTCGTTTTCGTACCACTTGCATTTATTACAGGTGAAGTCGGACAAATCTTTAAGCCGTTCGCGTTAACAGTCGTATTTGCATTACTTGCGTCACTGTTAATCGCAATCACAATTGTACCGATGCTTGCGCACTTCTTCTTTAGAAAAGGTGTGAAAGTTAAACCACATCATAAGAAAAATCGTATCGCAGATAGCTATAGAAAAATTTTAGAGTGGGCACTATCCCATAAAGCGATTTCGAGTATCGTCCTTGTTGTCATTTTTGTCGGAAGTTTAGCGTTAACACCATTTGTTGGAACAAGCTTTATTTCAACAGGTGAAGATAAGTTCTTAGCACTCACGTATAAACCGTCACCAGGTGAAACGATTGAAGAAGTCGTTAAAAATGGTGAAGAGGCTGAACAAGAACTTAAGAAAAATAGTGACGTGACGAACATTCAATATTCTGCTGGAGGAGAGAATCCGTTTAACCCAGTCGCATCGAATGATATGGCGATGATGGTTGAGTATAAATCTGATACAGAGAACTTCGAAGAAGAACCCGCAAAAGTGTTAGAAAAACTCGAACAATTTGACCATAAAGGTTCGTGGTCGAGTATCGATGTCGCTACAGGTGGTGCGTCTAACGAAGTCAAAGTAACAATTAAAGGTACAGACTTCGATAAAATTAAAGCTGCATCTGAAGATGTAGAAGCTGTTTTAAGTAAGCACGAAGAATTATCTAACGTCAAATCTGATGTAAGTGATTCGTATACAGAATATCGCATCGTCGTTGACCAAGAAAAGGCAGCAAAACTCGGGTTAACTGCTGGTCAAATCGCGATGGAGTTAAACCAATACGAACCGAAACAAGTTGTGACTGAAGTCGGAGAAGTTGGTAAAACACAAGAAGTCATCTTAAAACACGATAAAAAAGAAAACTGGACAGAAGAGGAACTAAAAAATAATACGATTAAATCTCCACTTGGTAAAGATGTGAAGTTCAGTGAATTCACAACACTTGAAACTGGAGACACGCAAGATACAATTAAGCGTCTAAACGGAGATATGTACGCGACAGTGAGCGGTAAAATTTTATCAAATGACGTCGGTACTGTTACAGCTGAAGTCATTCAAGAAGTGAATAAGCTAGAAGTAGAAGATGGTGTTACAGTTGAAATTGGTGGAACGAACGAGGATATTGAAGAAAGCTTTGCGCAACTCGGACTTGCGATGTTAGCAGCGATTCTTATCGTGTATGTCGTTCTCGTATTAACATTCCACGGTGGAATTGCACCGCTCTCAATTCTCTTCAGTCTACCGTTTACAATTACAGGGGTAATTATCGCATTACTCATTTCAGGTGAGACGTTATCTGTACCAGCACTCATCGGATTACTCATGCTGATCGGAATTGTCGTTACAAACGCAATCGTATTAATCGACCGAGTCATTCATATGGAAGAAAGAGGACTTTCAACGCGAGATGCATTACTTGAAGCAGCATCTACACGTGTCAGACCTATTCTAATGACAGCACTCGCAACGATTGGTGCTTTAATTCCACTTATTTTCGGTGGAGATTCATCGATATTAATTTCAAGAGCACTCGGCATTACAGTAATCGGTGGACTCGTATCGTCTACGTTACTGACGTTAATTGTCGTACCGATTGTATATGAAGTACTGATGAATATTAAACACAAATTCTCTAAAAATTAACATATGTGTTATTAAACCACTTGGTAAACTTATCAAGTGGTTTATTTTTTTTAGAAATACGGCATCATAGAGGTAATCAATCTTTTTAAGGAAGATGCCTATGACGTTAGAAATGCTGTTTGTACTCGGCATGGTCGTTGTTATGCTCACGCTATTACTTTTTGAAGTAAGCCGAGCTGACTTTGTCGTATTTTTATTTTTAGTAATATTTTTAATGACGAATGTCATTTCTACTGAAGACGCTCTTAGTGGATTTAGTAACGAAGGTTTAATGACGATACTATTATTATTTGTCGTCGCGAGTGCGATTGAAAAGCACGGCATTATAGAGGGGGTCGTCTACAAATTACTCGGAGACAAAACGACGCCGAGAGGCGCATTATTAAAATTATTACCACCAGTTGGTGTGTCGTCAGGATTTTTAAATAATACGCCGATCGTATTAGCACTAACGCCGATCGTTAAAGACTGGGCGTTAAAACGTGGCTTTAGTCCGTCGAAGTTTTTAATCCCACTCTCTTATATTACGATTATCGGAGGTACGTTGACGTTAATTGGTACGTCGACGAACTTAATTATCCACGGGTTGTTAATCTCTAGTGGTAAAGACGGGTATAGATTCTTTCAGCTCGCACCTGTTGGTATTGTGATTTTAATTTTCGGTCTTATATATATCGTGACAGTTGGTTATAAGTTACTGCCAGAGCATTTATCTGCGACTGAAAAAATTCAAAGTGAGGCCAAAGAATTTTTAGCCGAAGCTGAGATTAGTGAAGATTTTGAGTATTGTAATCATTCGATTATTGACGTGACAAAAAATGCGTTAAAAGGGATTTATATCATCGAAATTATTAGGGATAAAAGACCACTTTCTGAAGTGAACGCCCATACGTATGTTCAAGCTGGCGACCGCATTATATTTAGTGCGACGTTAGACGCGATTGGAGATATAAAGGACGTCAAAGGATTATCGTTAAGAACAGGTAGTGAACTCACACTTGAAGACCTTCAAACTGAAGGGGCAGTGTTAATTGAAGCGGTCGTTTCACACCGTTCGATTCTCGTAAATAAGACGTTAAAAACATCGCGATTTAAAACGCGTTATCAAGCTGGGGTTATCGCGATTCACCGTAACAATAAACGTATCAACTCAAAAGTTGGAGATATCGTCTTAAAAGCAGGGGATACGTTACTATTACTTGCGGACGAATCATTTTTAGATGTTAATAAGTATAGCGATGACTTTTACATCGTGAGTAACTTAACACCGCCAGATAAGTTTATGCAAAATAAACGTCAAGGATTTGGCGTGCTACTATTACTCGGTATTATGATCGGATTAGTCGTTGCAGGTATTTTATCGATGTTAAAAGCGATGCTCGTCATGGTCGTTATACTATTCGTATTTAAAATTATATCGCCAAGAGACGCGATGACGTCGATACAGTTTGACGTCATACTCTTAATAGGAAGTGCATTTGGGGTTGGTAAAGCAATTACGAATAGTGGGCTCGCAACGTTTGTCGCAGAGCATATCGTGATGTTCGCTAAACCAATTGGAGTACTCGCGCTACTCGCTGCTCTTTATCTTATAACAAATATATTTACAGAGCTGATTACAAATAGTGCTGCAGCTGTAATTATGTTCCCAATCGCTGTTGAAGTCGCTGAAATGATGAACACGCATTATCTTGGATTTGTGATTGCGATCACGATTGCTGCGAGCAGTAGTTTTATCACACCGATTGGTTATCAGACGAACTTAATTGTCTACGGGCCAGGAGGATATAAGTTCACCGATTATATTAAAGTCGGGGCTCCGCTATCGATTATTACGATGATTATAACTGTTACGACGGTTTATCTTTTATGGTTTTAATGTTTGAGTGTCTGTAAATTCGGTTATATATGTACTACAACGAATTAGGAGGCAGTTATTTTATGACTAAAAAAGTTGCAGTATTAATGACAGATTTAGTAGAAGATAGTGAGTACACAGTACCAAAAGATACAATTTTAGAAGCAGGGTACGAAGTAGAAGTCGTATCACCTGAAGGTAAAGTAGTTGAAGGTAAGCAAGGCGGAAAATTTGAAGCGGATGTTTCAGTAGCCGATGCAAATGCTGAAGACTACGCAGCACTTCTCGTACCAGGTGGATTCTCACCAGACGTTTTACGTGGAGACGCTGAAGATAGACCAGCAAAATTTGCAAAACATTTCTTAGAAGCAGATAAACCAGTGTTTGCAATTTGCCACGGACCACAGTTTTTAATCGACACAGGATTATTAAAAGGCAGAAATTTAACGTCAGTTAAAAACGTTAAAACCGACTTAATTAACGCTGGTGCAGACTGGGAAGACAAATCAGTCATCGTCGACAACAACTTAGTGACGAGCCGTACACCAGATGACTTCGATGATTTCACAAAAGCAATTAGTGAAGCACTTAAATAAAATAAGAGGGTGAGACGTAGTAAATGCGTCTCACCCTTTTTTTGTGTTGTATTGAGTTTTTGTTGTATTGTGGTGTTTTGTCGGGAGTGTTTTATTCGACAGTCACTGTAATGGCTTTCGCGTTCGGCTTACCGAAGCGGTCGATGACCGTATAAGCGATATAGTACTCTCCTGGATTGTCAGTGTTTACTTCATCTCCAACGATGTAAACATCTTCAGTAATATCATGACCGTCAGTGTCGATGACAGTGACATCTTTTTTAGGATCAAACGACTCGCCTTGAGAAATTGTCACGTCTTTTACGTTTTTAAACGTTACGCGCGTGCCTTCTTTACTTTTTGAAGGTGACTTAGGAAGTTCAGTCGACGGCTCTTGAGACACAGTAACGAGTCTAGAGTTTTCGTACCATGAACCGTCTTCAGCTGTGACTTTATAATTTAAAACGTACTGCCCTTCAGTATTCGTATCGACGTCACCAGATACTTCAATATCAGAAGTGAGATCATCGTTAGAATCAATCGCATACACACCAGCAAGCGGATCAAAGCTATCACCGACTTGAACGTTCACTTCACCGATATTGTAAATCGTCGGATAATTCCCGTCGTAGTCCTCGATTAGTTTTTCAATTTGAACAGAATTATCACTGTTTTCTTCTATAGTAGTATTCTCTAGTGCATCTGCCGAAAAAGCAGTTGGTAAAATACCAATCATAATTTTAATTAAAGCAGTCTTCATACAAATTTCTCCTTCAAACATCTTAATAATAGTTTACTATGAAATAAGAAAAGAAAAAAGCATCAACTTGAGTGATGAGGTTGTCTTGTGTCGTTTATTTAACAGAATAAGTTCGTTTTTGTTAGATATATTGGGATAATTAACAAAAACCGGGTAGTGGCGTCGGGATTTGTTAGATAAAAAGTTTTAATTAACAAAAACAGTGGCGTCGATGCGAAATATGTTAAATAAATCGGGATATCTAACAGAATCGTGATATTTTTGTTAAATAAAATTTCTTGGAGGAGTATTTTTATCTTTTAAGAGGATAAAGAAACCTTTGGTCGCTCCTTATTTACAAAAAATCAGCTAATCTGTTAAATATATCAATATAATTAACAAAAACCAGCTCGAAGCACCAAAATTTGTTAGATAAAAATTATAATTAACAAAACGTCGCCGT
>NZ_CAVG010000124.1 GCF_000438455.1 Nosocomiicoccus massiliensis | reverse complement strand
TAACTAACAGAATCGTGATATTTTTGTTAAATAAAATGGGCAGAAAGAGTATTTTTATCTTTTAAGAGGATAAAGATCCTTCAGAGCCTCCCTTATTTACAAAAAACTGCTAATCTGTTAAATATATCAAGATAATTAACAAAAACCGGATCGCAGCACCGGAATTTGTTAGATAAAAAATTATAATTAACAAAAACAGTAGCGTCGAGGCGAAATATGTTAAATAAATCGGGATATCTAACAAAATCATAAAATTTTTGTTAAATAAAATCCGAATAAAAACACCAATCACCTTTTAAGAGTAAAAACGCACCAAACACGACCGCTATCTCACTATCACCAAAAGAAAAACAACCCCCTGACGCGACACACAGTGGCGTCACATGAATAGTGGGGTCACTTCCATAAAAAAAGTCCAGCACATTGCTGGACATTTTTTATTCTACATTGTTTAAGCGTTTTGCTGCGATGAGTGCGTTGTTTAATACCATTGTGATTGTAAGTGGGCCAACACCGCCGGGTACTGGTGTGATGTAGCTTGCGACTTCTTTTGCAGATTCAAAGTCGACGTCTCCGACGAGTTTTCCGTCGACGACTGTGTTCCCGACGTCGATTACGATTGCGCCTTCTTTAAGGTCTTTTCCGTGAACGAGTCCTGGCTTTCCAACTGCTGACACTACAACGTCATAGTCTTTTAATTTTTCGACCATGTTTTTTGTGCGTGAGTGCATCAGTGTCACTGTTGCGTTTTCGTTTGTTAATAATTTAGAAACTGGTTGCCCGACGATATGTGAGCGTCCAATGACCGCAACTTCTTTTCCTTCGAGTGATCCAGTATGTTTTAATAATTCCATAATTCCAAGTGGTGTACATGGAATGAATGTTTCTTGTTCTGTGTACATACGTCCGATGTTTACTGGACTAAATCCATCAACGTCTTTTTCTGGAGCGATTGCTTCAAGGACTTTGTTTTCATCTACTTGTTTTGGAAGTGGTACTTGAACTAAAATTCCGTGTACGTTATCGTCTTCATTTAAGCGACGTACTGTATCTAATACTTCTTCTTCTGTTGCGTCTTCTTCTAAGTGAATAATACCTGACGACATACCGATTTTTTCTGCGGCTTTATTTTTAGATTTTACATATGATAATGAAGCACCATCGTTACCAACGATAACGACTGTTAAGTTTGGTGTAATTCCTTTTTCTTTTAATGCTTCAACTTGTTCTTGTAAACCTGCACGGTAATCTTTCGCGATTTCGCGACCGTCTAATAATTCTGCTGTCATGAAATATCCCCCTATATTCGTGTTACTGTTATTATTACAAATTTTTTCAAAAAATTCTACTAAACAAAGGTGGATTAAAAACGTGATAATATTTTCAAACTGAAAGCGTTTTTTGTATAATGGAAGTACAATAGGTAACTTAGGAGAATGTAAAATGAATGTAGCAGTTATAGGTAGCGGTGGAAGAGAACATGCGATCGTTAAAATGTTAGCGGACTCGAAAGCTGCAGATAATATCATTGCGATACCTGGTAATGCTGGCATGAATGATATTTGTGAAGTGATGTATAGAGTAGACCCAAATGACTTTGATGCGATTGCAGGTATTTGTATCGAAAGACAAATCGACTGGGTCATTATCGGACCACCAGAACCTCTTGAAAAAGGGTTAGCAGACTTTTTAATTGATGAATATGGTCTGACTGTTTTTGGTCCACGTAAACATGAAGCTCAAATAGAAACGTCAAAAATATTTACGAAGCAATTACTTAATAAATACAATATCCCAACTGCGGATTATAAAATATTTACAAACTACAACGAAGCGAAAAACTATTTAACAGAATCAGAATATCCAATCGTTATTAAACATAATGGACTCGGTGACAACACGAAAGTTGTCGTTGCACAGTCACAAGATGAAGCGTATGAAGCACTCGATTATATCGCTCAATTTAAAGGAGAAGACACACCTAAAATCGAGCCAATTATTATCGAAGAATATTTAGAAGGAGAAGAGTTTTCGTTAATGGTACTCGTCAATGAAGATGTGTTTCATCCGTTTGAAATTATCGCTCAAGACCATAAATCTGCGTATAAGCGTGGAGTCGGCCCGAATACAGACGGTATGGGAGCATATGCTCCGATCACACACCTTGACGATTCAGTACGCCAAGAAGCGATTGATACACTTGTAAAACCTACAGTTGACGCGATGGTTAAAGAGGGGATGAAATACTTCGGCGTCCTATTTTTAGGAGCGATGCATACAAAAGACGGCGTAAAAGTGTTAGAGTATAACGCGCGTTTTGGTGACCCGGAAGCACAAGTGTTAATGAGTATGTTAGAAAACGACTTTTTAAGTATGCTCGAAAAGTTAAAACGTAAAGAATCTTTTGAAATGAAGTGGAAAAAAGGCTTTATGGCAGGTGCTGTACTTGCGACAAAAGACTATCCTTATAAAGAAAACGTCGGACTCGAGTTAGATTTCCCTCAATCTTTAAAAGAGCATATGTATATTAGTGGGCTATCTCAAAAAGAAGATGGCAGTTATATATCAAGTAAAGGACGCGTCCTTATGGTTTGTAACCACGGTAATACAATCGAAGAAGCGTTAAACAAAGTATATAAACACATGAAACAAATCAAATACAATGACGGAGATTTTTACTACCGAGAAGATATCGGTCACCGTGCATTAAATAGCAGTAAAGAGAAAGGCGAGCAGTAGCTCGTCTTTTAATTTGATGATTTACACGTCTCTTTTCTGTATAATATTTAAAGAGGTGAAGTCATGTATAAACGATTTAATGACCACAAAGAGACGATCGCTTGTACGCTACTCGGCGTATTTTTTCTTATACAAGGATTGTTTATATTAATTAACTTTAAAAGTATTACAAACCCACAAGATATTTCCGGGGAAAAGATTAAAAACGTATTTGATTTTATCAATATATTTTTTATAGAGCTTAAAAATATTTTAGGTATTGTGTTTCAGCATTCTATACTGATTACGTTACTGTCAGGCGTTGTCCTCGTCGGACTCGGATTACTCATGTTTAAGTTTGCGAAAGTAATGAATAGAACGACAGCTTACGACCGTCGTTTTATCGTATTCTTTTTTAGCTTAACGTTTGTCATGTTTTTATGGTCGACATTTTTAATGTCACACGTATACGGATGGAGCAGTATTTTATTTTTACTCGCGTTTAGTGTACATATGATTTATAACGTCTTTAATGAGTATTTCGATAAAACATATCGTAAAGCACAATATTTAGTCATTCTATTCTTTTATAGCGTGGCATATTTTGTCACACAAAATAGCGTGTACTCTAATATCGACTCTGGACTTCGTCCAACAGACGTTTTATCGATTAACATGTACTACACGATGACGTGGATACTCGCACTACTCACGCTATCGGTTGGTGTCTTTTTATCTAAATCAGAAAACATTTTAAAACGACCAGTTAAAGATGAAGAACGAGAAATGTCACGCGTTCACGCGAGACGTAAAATTAAGTTAAACGTAGACGTCAACAAATACTTTACGTTTATGCATGCCGTGTACCGTGTGCGTGACAAAGCAATTAACGCTTTTTATAACTTTTTTGAAATCCAGCCGATCCGCTGGCTTAAAGTGAATTACTTTGAACTCGTCTTTGGATTCTTGACTTTAATCGTTATCTTTTTAGAATTTAATAACCGTAACAGCGTCGTCTTTGAAGGGTTATTTAAAATTTCAAATGTGAAATATATGTACGAGTGGTTTAACTTAGCGTTAACGTTTATGCTTGCGGTACTGTACATTTTATTTACAGTGCTTAACACGTTAAAAGATAAAGCATACAACAGACAAATGATTATTATCGTCGCTTTATGGCTAAAAGTAACGACGAGTCTATTTATTACGCTATTTAGAGATGTCGAGTTAAGTATTTTTATATTACCCTTGAATATCTCTCTCGTGTTACTAACAACACCACTTCTTTTAATGAGTATATTTAAAACGTTTAGAGGTGAAAGAAATGATTAAACACGAATATACAGGACGCATCGATTCAGATCGTAAAGAGCGTTTTCACCAAGTCGTTCAGCCGTATACGAATGAAACTGAGACAGACGTTATCGTCGGATTTATGTCTGACGAAGGTGTGAAACGAAATAAAGGAAGAGTCGGTGCGAAAGAAGCACCGAAGAAAATACGTGAAAGAATGTCGTCGATGGCGTACACGAATGACGTTTATGACATAGGTAGTATTGAAGGTACTGAAGACTTAGAAGCGTCTCAACAACAACTTGGGCAAGTTGTATCAAAACTACTTCAAAGCGATAACTTCACTGTCATTTTAGGTGGCGGTCACGAAACAGTTTACGGGCATTACTTAGGCGTAAGGGACGCGTTTAAGGATAAAAAAATCGCCGTTCTAAATTTAGATGCCCACTTTGATCTTAGACAAGAACGTAAAAGTTCCGGCACGATGTTTTATGAAATGCTTTCTGAAGACGACGATATCGATTATTACGTCATCGGAATACAACAACTTGGGAACACATTAACATTGTTTGAAACTGCTGAGAAGTTCGGTGTGAAATACTGGACGATTGACGAAATACGAAAAAACGAATCACTACTTGACACAATTAAGAGTGAACTCGAAAACTATGATCACGTCTTTATGACGCTATGTATGGACAGCATTCAAGAAGGAGTGGCACCTGGAACGAGTGCGCCGTCACCAAACGGATTTACCGCTGAAGAAGTCGTTTCGACAGTGAAACAGTTCGGAACGTTAAATAATTTAACCTCATTCGACGTTTCAGAAGTATCGCCACCACTTGATATCAATGAGCGTACTTCAAGTTTAGCTGCATTCATTGTGTTAACATTACTCACAGAGAAGAATAAATAACATGGAGGAAATTACATGTACGAATTTAGTGAACAATCATTAAATGAAAAAATAGAAATTGCACGTGAACTCGTTAAAAAGAAAGCAATTAAATCTGGAATTGCAGCAGCTTTACCTGTCCCTTTACTCGATTTAGGAACAGACGTTAAATATATGACAGAAATTGAAGATGAAATTAACGAAGTATTCGGCGTGACGAAAGAAGAAATCGAAAATAATGCAGACTCAATAAAAACACGTATTATGATTATGTTTTCAAGTGGAGTCGGTGACGTCGTATCTAAGTTTTCTACAAAAGCAATTTTAAAAGTAATCTCTAAAAAGAATAATAAACCGTCACTTGCAGTTTCAAAAATCGTAACGCATAGTGTGAACGGTGCAGTGAGCTACTTCTTAATGAAAAAACTCGGTGACAACCATATCGATTTTGTCGTACAACAATTAAAAAAATAAAATTTTAAAGTCTCGGATGAATTTTTTTATGAAATCGTGTACAATTAGTTTAATTCAGATGTTTAAACGACTTGTAAAGGAGAGAGATTATGCAACAAAAGACTTTTTCTATTGTCGATGAAACAGGTATTCATGCGAGACCTGCGACAAAACTTGTGCAAACAGCAACGAAGTTTAAAGCAGACATTGACTTAGAATATAACAGTAAAAAAGTAAACTTAAAGTCTATCATGGGCGTCATGTCACTTGGTGTTGGTAAAGGTGCTGAAATTACGATTCACGCAGACGGTGATGATGAAACAGAAGCGCTTGAAGCAATTCAAAACACATTAGTTCATGAAGGTCTGATAGGTGATGAGTAAACTCACAGGTATTACAGTTGAACCAGGTATCGTTAGTGGAAAAGTTGTCGTCGTAAGAGACGTCAACTTTGATATTAACAAGAACGCAGTAGACGCTGCTTCTATTTGGAGAGAGCATCAAAGACTCGATATCGCAATAGAGACATCTAAAAGAGAACTTCGTGTTATTCAAGATAATAGGGAGTTCTCTATTTCTTTAGGTGACGAAGCGATATTAGAAGCACAAATTATGATGCTTGAAGATCCGTACTTTATCGATGATATTCGAGATGTGATTAACAAAGGGAAGACGGCAGAATACGCGGTTAACTTTGTAAAAGAAGCACTGACGGAATCGTTTAACGCAATTGAAGATGCGTATTTACGTGCACGTCGTAATGACGTTATCGACTTAACAGAACGTATTATTGCAAATCTGTTAGATACGCCACGTGTCGACTTTTCACAACTGAATTCTGATACGATTATCGTTGCAAAAGAATTGCCACCGTCTATTACGGCAAGTTTAGATAAAAAGTACATTAAAGGCGTCGTGTTAGAATCCGGAGCAAAACATTCTCACACAGGCTTACTCTTAATGTCAAAAGGGATCCCTGCGTTATTTAACGTCGGTGACGTTTTAAGTTACGCTGAGGATAACCATTATGCGATTTTAAACAGCGCGGACAGTGTCGTTAATTTCTCTCCGACAAAAGAAGAATTAGAAGCAATTTTTCTTATGAAAGAAAAGAATGAACAAATCGAACTGACGAAAGAGACGTATTCAAAAGATCACGTAAAAATCCGTATATCAGCTAACGTTTCTGTTCAGTCATCCGTTGAAGAAGCCATTCAATATAAAGCTGAAGGCGCAGGTTTAATGCGTACAGAATTTATGTATATGAGTCACGATGATTTTCCAAAAGAGACAGATGAAAATAGAGTATATGAATCCGTCGTAAAAGCACTACATGACGTGACGTTTCGATTACTCGACATCGGGGGAGATAAGTTTTTACCTTATCATCCAGAAGAGTTACTCGATGAGGTCAACCCAGCACTCGGTACACGTGGTGTAAGATTTTTAAAGCTACATGAACGTACACTTCGCCAACAAATCCGTGCGATCATTCGTGCGAGTCGATTTGGTACGGTTAAAATTATGGTGCCGATGGTCACGTCCGTCGAAGAGTTTTTATGGATTAAAAACATCTTAAATGAAGAAAAAATTCATTTACGAATGACAGACAAAATCGATCTCGGTGCGATGATTGAAACACCAGCTGCAGCGATTCACGTCGATAGTTTCGCTAAACATGCAGATTTTTTAAGTATTGGAACGAACGATTTAACACAGTTTTTACTTGCGTTTGATCGTACGAGTCCGAACTTTGATTTACTCGCTCAATCGATGCATCCGAGTATTTTTAAAGTCATTCGTAACGTCGTTATGAGTGGGAAAAAATACGATATCCCCGTATCAATATGCGGTGTGCTCGGTCAAAATTTAGAAGCTTTACCGATATTACTTGGACTCGGTATTCGTCATATTAGTATCGATCCAAATAAAATGGTAGAAGTGAAAACTCGAATTTCACAATTAAAAATTAAACAGCTACAAAGACTGCGTCCTTTACTCGGGCAAATTGAAACAGAAGAAGAATTACTGTCTATCGCACGCAAACTCGATAAATCAACCTAAATACATTCGTATTTAGGTTTTTAAATTTTAATTATGAATCTTTTGTGAAAGTCTGAACATGTGTACTATACTAAACATAAGAAGCGTTAATAATAGAGGAGGAAAAGCATGGAAGATGTTTTAATTGGTCGAATATTGACTGGTTTAACGTTAGGTGTACATATTCTGTATGCGACAGTAGGAGTAGGGATTCCGTTACTCATTATGATACTGGAATTTCTAGGCATTAAAAAGAATGATTATCACTACTTAACGATGGCACGCAGAATTGCGATGGGATATACAGTCACTGTTGCCGTGGGTGTAGTTACCGGGACAATTATCGGTCTTCAATTATCATTAATATGGCCACAGTTTATGCAACTTGCCGGTCATATCATTGCGTTACCACTATTCATGGAAACATTTGCGTTTTTCTTTGAAGCGATATTTTTAGGTATTTACTTATATACGTGGGATCGATTTAAAAATCGCTGGCACCACTGGTATTTAACAATTCCAGTCGTACTTGGTGCAGGAATTTCCGCGGTGTTTATTACGATGGTAAATAGCTTTATGAACTCTCCAGCAGGCTTTAAAATAGTTGACGGTGTGTTACAAAATGTCGATCCATTAAAAGCGATGTTTAACCCGTCGATGCCAGAAAGAGTGTTCCACGTACTCGTTACAGCGTACATGACAGCGGCGTTTATTATGGTGACGATCGCAGCGTTTAACTTATTAAAATCTAAATTCGATGAAGATCGTGAGTATCACAAAAAAGGCTTAAAAGTGATGATGGTGATCGGTTTAATTATGGCAGGACTCACAGTACTCGCTGGTGATTTATCTGCAAAGTATTTACACAATCATCAACCAGAAAAACTCGCTGCAATGGAGTGGCACTTTGAAACAGAAAGTAATGCGGATTTAATTTTATTTGGTGTACTCGATGAAGAAAACCAAGAAGTTAAAGGTGCACTCAGAATTCCAAGCGCGTTAAGTATTTTATCGGACTGGAAGCCGAGTACTGAAGTGACAGGGTTAAACGATATCCCTAAAGATGAATGGCCACCGCTTGTCATTCACTATTTCTTTGACGTCATGGTATTCTTTGGAATGTTTGGGCTTGGAGCGAGTCTTTTATACTTTATTTTAAAATGGCTGAAGCCGAACTTAGTCCACAGTAAATTGATGTTGTATATATATGTCTTAACCGGTCCATTATCATTTTTAGCAATTGAAGCGGGTTGGTTTACAGCAGAACTTGGTCGTCAGCCATGGATGGTTCGAGGATATATGCGCGTCAGTGAAGCGATTACTGAAGCGAGTGGTTTAGGGTTAACGTTAATCTTATTCGGTATTTTATACTTCGTATTAGTAACGACGACTATTCTCGTATTAACGCGTATGTTTAAAGATAAATCAGCAAAAGAAAGTCAAATTCAATATTATGGTACTGAAAGTTTAGATGAGACTGGAGGTCGATTCTAATGGATTTCGCAACACTCGGTATTACAGTTCTTTGGACGTTTTTATACGGATACGTCGTCATTGCATCGATTGACTTTGGTGCAGGGTTTTATAACTTTTATGCAAAATTAACGAATCAAGATAATATTATTACGCCGATTATTAATCGTTATTTAAATCCTGTATGGGAAGTAACGAACGTATTCTTCGTATTCTTCTTCGTTGGGATCGTCGGATTTTTCCCAGATACGGCATACTATTTAGGTACGGTGTTACTCATTCCAGCCTCTATATCGTTAATTATGTTAGCGATTCGCGGAAGTTATTATGCATTTAACCAATATTCTAAAGGCACGAATATGGTTTGGACGTTTTTATACGGCGTGACGGGGTTATTTATCCCAGCGTCGCTTTCAGTCGCACTGGTCATATCTGAAGGTGGTTTTATAGAAGAAACTGCTGCAGGACTTGATTTAGACTATGTCGAACTATTTTTTAGCGGATATACGTGGTCCGTCGTATTTTTAGCAGTCATTTCTGTGTTATATATTTCGAGTGGATTTTTACTCTTCTATTCGAATCGTGCAAAAGCAAAGCAAGCCGTGCATTTAACGCGTACATGGTTCTTAACATGGACAATTCCAATGCTAGTCATTTCTCAATTTGTGTTCCTAGAGCTTCGCGCAACGAATAGAGAACACTTTGACAATGCCACACAAAATTACTGGTACTTCTTCTTATGTAGTATCGTATTTATGGCAATTGCTGTGTACTTAGTTTATAAAAAGAAAAATTACGGTATTGCGTTTATTATGGTGATGTTACAGTTTGCGTTCGCATTTTTCGGTTATGGAATTAGTAAATTACCATATATTTTATATCCGTTTATAAAACTCGATGCGGTCGTTAACGACTCGATGGCCATCGCACTCGTCATTGTGTTCGTTTTAGGTTTACTATTACTTATTCCAAGTCTTATAATATTAATGAGATTATTCTTATTCGACAAAGATTACGTACAAGGTAAGGAGTAAGTTATGAAAAAAGAATTTGCGGTAATCGGACTCGGAAGATTCGGTTCGAGTATCGTTAAAGAATTACAAAAGTTAAATGTGAACGTTCTTGCGATTGACAAAGATGAAGCGGTTATTAACGAATATAAGGATCTCGTCACTGAAGCGGTGATCGGTAATACGATGGATGAAAACGTCCTAAAAAGTGTCGGTATTACTAACTTTGACCATGTCATCGTTGCGATTGGTGAGAGTATTCAAGGCAGTATTTTAACGACGCTTATATTAAAAGACCTCGGATGCGAAAAAGTGACGGTTAAAGCTCAAAATGATTATCACGGTAGAGTGTTAGAAAAAATCGGTGCAGATGCTGTGATTCACCCTGAAAGAGATATCGGGCGATTACTTGCACACCGACTCGTATCGACACATACGCTCGATATACTCGAAATTTCAGACAACCATTCAATCGTAGAATTTAAAGCAGTTGAAGCTTTTACAAATCGTACGCTAGATGAGTTAGACTTTAGAAATAAATTTGGAGTATCCGTCTTAGCCATTAAACGACATGAGCACATTATCGTGTCACCAGATTCGCATACACCAATTCTTGAAGACGATATTTTAATATTAATTGCAAGCGATGAAGAACTCTCACACTTTGAAATCGTGATGGGGGACAACTAAAAAATACCCGTTACAATTATGTAACGGGTATTTTCACGTTTTTATTTATCTTCTAACGTCTCGTCATTTACTCTCATGATCATCGGTAAGATCATCGGTTTACGATGTGTTTTTTTGTATAGGTAATTCGATAAGTCTTGAATGATGAGTTGTTTGACATTAAACCATTCGACGTTGTCTTCTTGAAGTAACTCTTCGATAGATTCTTTTAGACGTCTTTCTGCACTACGTATGAGTCTAAATGATTCTCTCATATACACAAATCCGCGAGAAATAATGTCTGGACCTGAAAGTAGTGTCTGTGTTTTAAAGTCGATAGATACGACGACGACTGCTAGTCCTTCTTCTGACAGTTCTTTACGGTCACGGAGAACAATATTTCCGATATCTCCAATTCCGATACCGTCTACAAATATTGTTCCAGCTGGTACTTTACCTGAAACTTCTGCACCGTTTCTATCGATAGATAAGACATCTCCATTTTCCATTAAGAAGATTTTATCTTTATCGACACCTGTGTCGATCCCAAGTTCTTTATGGATTTTTTGCATGCGGTATTCACCGTGAATTGGCATAAAGTACTCTGGACGAATGAGTCTAAGCATTAACTTTTGTTCTTCTTGAGAACCGTGACCAGACGTATGAATGTTTGATAACGGTCCGTGAATCACGTCCGCGCCTGCTTTATACAGCGCGTTAATTGTTTTGTTGACACTCATCGTGTTACCAGGAATCGGTGAACTACTAAATACGACTGTATCATCTGGAATGATTGAAATTTGTCTATGTGTACCGTTTGCGATACGAGATAATGCCGCCATCGGTTCACCTTGAGATCCTGTACAAAGGATCATAATTTGGTGTTTTTCATAACGGTTTATTTCTTTTGCTTCGATGAAAGTGTCGACTGGTGCTTTAATGTAGCCGAGTTCTTGTCCGATTTTAATGTTGTTTTCCATACTTCTACCGAAAACGACAATTTTTCTGTTGAATTTTACAGCAGCATCAATCGCTTGTTGAACTCTATAAATGTTAGATGCAAATGTTGCAAATATGATACGACCAGAACATTGTCTAAAAATATCTTCAACGTTTTGACCGACTTCTTTTTCACTCATCGTAAAATTCGGTACAGTTGCGTTCGTTGAGTCTGAAAGAAGTAAAAGCACGCCTTCTTCACCTAAGTTAGCCATCTTTGTAATGTTTGCTGGTTCTCCAACAGGTGTAAAGTCAAATTTAAAGTCACCCGTATGAACGATGTTACCTTCCGGCGTTCTTACAACGACACCGTATGCTTCAGGTATTGAGTGCGTCGTTAAGTAGAATTCTACTGACATATGTTCAAACTCTAAAACGTCAGATTCCGTAATCGGATTTAACGACGTACGGTGCATTAACTTATGTTCTTCTAGTTTGTTTTGAATAAGCCCAAGTGCAAGCGGGCCAGAGTATATAGGCACTGAAATTTCTTTTAATAAAAATGGAATTCCACCGATATGGTCTTCGTGACCATGTGTGACGACGAGTGCTTTAATTTTATGTTCGTTTTCTTTTAAATACGTATAATCCGGTATGACGTAGTCAACGCCAAGTTCATCGTCACTTGGGAATTTAATCCCCGCGTCAATAATAATAATTTCGTCTTTGTATTCCACACAGTAAGTGTTTTTCCCGATCTCCCCAAGTCCACCTAGGGCGAACACATTTACTTTGGATGTTTGAGTCATTATAGTTTCGTAACCTCAAAGTCTTCGTTATGTTCTTTTTCGTATGTTAAATGATCGGGAGTTAACGCTTCAATATGCTCTAACGTGACTTCTTTGTCACCGAAATACTTTCTTACTTGTTCTAAATTTTCTGCTTCAACGTACATTGATTTTGTTTCTTCACGAATAATACGTTGCGTTTTATGATTTTGATAAAATACTTTAAAGATTTCCATTTCAAATAAACTCCTTAAATGTTTTATAAAAAATAAGATGTGCTCGTTCATGAAAGCACATCTTCAACCGGATAGATATCCTTTTATACTAAGTTGCCAACTGCCATTTCGGCTTTTAGATGTTATTGAACATGTCAATTTGTGCTCATTTTCATAAACACAATTCGTACCTTTATACTTAAGTTTATTCTACCTCATAGACGAATGTGTTGCAAAGACTTTATAATAATAATAAAGGGGGTAAGGCAATGGATGCTTTACAAATTTACGATACGATTCGCCGTGAAATGTCGCGTGAAGATAAACGCGTCGAATTCATTGAATTTAACGTAAGAAGTGACATGTATATTATGAATTTAATTTATGATTATGTGGCTTCTAATACGTACGAACATCACTTTATACCACATGAGGCAGATCCTCTTATTTTAAACGAAGAGACGTACGAACAACTCATCGACATTTTAAACGATAAAGGAATCCGTTACGTCACTAGAAACGACGATTTTATTTAATCTTCAAATGGTACCGCACCGTCATGTGGCTCGTTTGGATTTTCTTGATCGATATGGTCATAGAACATCACGCCGTTTAAGTGGTCCATTTCGTGCTGAAGGACGATCGCGAGTAATCCTTTTGCTTTAATTTCAATTTTATTGCCGTCGATATCTAACGCAGATACTCTAAAACGTTTATAGCGGTGGACGATGCCGTCGATGTCTTCATCGACACTTAAGCATCCTTCGCCGCCAGGAAGGTATGTTTCTTGTACAGAATGACTCACTAATTTCGGGTTAATGAGCATATAATCATACACTGGTTCGTTCATTTCGTCTGTAATGTAAATCGCGATCATACGTTTATCGATATTCACTTGTGGTGCTGCAAGTCCAACGCCTGCTCTTAAATTATATTTTTGAGCGGTTTTTTCATCTTGTGACATTACTAAATACTCACGCATTTCACGTAATTGACGTTTTGTCTCCTCGTCAATTTCAGTGACTTCTTTTACTTTTGTTCTTAATATTGGATGTCCATCTCTAACAATATCATCCATTGTAAGCATAAAATCTCTCCTAAGCTAAAATTCATTTTTTAATTATACATTATATTATAGAAGTATGACAAAAAGAGTTACTGATACGTCCAAAATACTATATAATGAAACAGAAGTACCGTTTAAAAGTCGATATCTTTTAAATGCGTGAATACTTTATGTTATTATTACTGTAAGCATTTTTATGAAAGGTATGGTGAAGAAGTATGGCACCGAAGAAAAAAGGATTCGATCCGGTTGCTCAATTACAAGATATTGAGGCGTCATTTGAACTTTTTCAAATTTTAGATGAGGAAGGTAAAGTCGTAAATAAAAACGATATGCCAGAACTCTCTGATGATGAATTAGT
>NZ_CAVG010000123.1 GCF_000438455.1 Nosocomiicoccus massiliensis | reverse complement strand
AACACCAAGATCATTACAAACAGCTGCTAAAACATTAGCACAAAAAGGTGTTGCAGCAGGTGTTCCATCTGTTCAAGTGGACGGAATGGACGCACTTGCAGTTTATAAAGTAACAAAAGATGCACGTGACCGTGCAATTAAAGGTGAAGGACCAACTCTTATCGAAACAGTTTGTTACCGTTACGGTGCACATACATTGTCAGGAGATGACCCAACACGTTATAGAAAACAAGATGAAGACGATGCATGGGCGAAAAAAGACCCAATCGTTCGTTTCAGAAAGTTCTTAGAAGAAAAAGGATTATGGAACGAAGAGAAAGAAAAAGAAGTGATTGAGCGTGCGCGTGAGGAAGTTAAAGAAGCGATTAAAGAAGCGGATAAAGCAGCGCCACAAACGATCTCAGGTTTAATGGATTTAATGTATGATGACAATCCATCAAACGTTGTAGAGCAATATGAATACTACAAAGGGAAGGAGTCATAATCAATGGCTGAATTAACGATGATTCAAGCGATTACTGAAGCGATGCGTACAGAACTTAAAAATGACGAAAACGTACTCGTATTTGGAGAGGACGTTGGAGTTAATGGTGGTGTATTCTTAGCGACTCAAGGATTACAAGAAGAGTTTGGAGTCGACCGTGTATTTGACACACCACTTGCAGAAAGTGCAATCGCATCACTCGGTTTAGGTTTAACATTAGAAGGATATCGTCCGGTTGTTGAAATCCAGTTCTTCGGATTCTTATTTGAAGCGATGGATGGAATTGCTGGACAAATTGCACGTCATAGATACCGTTCAGGCGGTTCTAAAAAGACTCCTATCGTGGTTCGTGCACCATTTGGTGGTGGAGTAAACACACCAGAATTACACGCAGACTCACTTGAAGGTCTTATGGCACAAACACCTGGTTTACGTGTAGTAATTCCATCAACACCAAGTGACGCTAAAGGACTACTCATCTCAGCAATTCGCTCAGATGACCCTGTAATTTTCTTAGAGCATATGAAGCTATACCGTTCATTCCGTGAAGAAGTACCTGAAGAGGCTTACGAAGTGGAAATTGGTAAAGCAGCAGTTCGTCGTGAAGGGGATGATGTGACATTAATCGCTTACGGTGCGATGGTTCACGAAGCACTCCATGCTGCTGAGGAGTTAGAAAAAGAAAATATTTCTGCAGAAGTGATCGACTTAAGAACAGTTTCTCCAGTCGACTACGAAACACTCGTTAAATCTGTAGAGAAAACAAATCGTGCAGTCGTGATTCAAGAAGCACAGCACCAAGCAGGTGTTGGTGGACAAGTCACAGCTGAGTTACAAGAACGTACAATTCTTTCGTTAGAAGCACCTATTTTACGTGTGAGTGCGCCAGACACAGTGTATCCATTCACTGCAGCTGAAAAAGTATGGCTACCTGGGAAAGATGAAATTATCGAAAAAGCGAAAGAAGTTATCAATTTCTAAAACTTAGGGGGGAAATTCATGGCTTATGAAGTGAAACTTCATGATATCGGTGAAGGAATTCATGAAGGTGAAATTGCGAAGTGGTTCATCAATGAAGGTGACCAAATTGAAGAGGATGATACTCTCGTAGAGATCGCAAACGACAAAGCAGTCGTAGAAATGCCATCTCCAGTATCAGGAACAATTCAAAAGATTCACGTCGCAGAAGGAGAAGTGACGACAGTCGGTACAGTACTTGTAACGATTGATGACGGTAGTGAAGACACGCCGTCAGAAGACACATCTTCTGACTCAGAAAAAGAAGAAGATAAAAAAGAAGAGCCTGTAAAAGAAGAAAAAGAAGATAAAACTGAAGAAAAATCAGTATCTAAAGAAGAAGGTTCTACAGATAAACGATTCGTAAAAGCGATGCCTTCAGTTCGTAAATTTGCTCGTGAGAACGACGTAGATATTACGAAAGTAACAGGTACAGGAAAACACGACCGTATTACTAAAGCGGACGTTGAAGCATTTATGAATGGTGGCGCTGAAGAAGCGGCAGATACTGCAGAAACTAAATCTGAAGAAACATCTAAACAAAGTGTAACGATGGTAACTAAAGACCGTGAAACGCGTGAGAAGATGACGTCGATTCGCCGTACGATCGCTAAAGCGATGGTGAGTAGTAAACAGACGTCACCACACGTTACAAACATCGACGAAGTAATCGTAGACAACCTTTACGAACACCGTCAGAAGTTCAAAGGATACGCTGAAGAGCAAGGTACGAAATTAACGTACTTACCATATGTCGTTAAAGCACTCGTATCTGCGCTGAAGAAATATCCTGAGTTAAACACATCAGTAGATAGTGAAACGGATGAAATTATCCATAAACACTACTACGATATCGGTATTGCTGCAGACACTGACCGCGGGTTAGTCGTTCCAGTAATTAGAGATGCAAATGCAAAATCTATTTTTGAAATTTCAGATGATATTATGGAACTTGCAACAAAAGCGAGAGATGGTAAACTGACAATGGAAGAAATGCAAGGCGGAAGCATGTCGATTTCTAACCTCGGATCTGAAGGTGGTAAATGGTTTACTCCAGTAATTAACCAACCTGAAGTTGCGATCTTAGGAATTGGACGTATTGAAGAACAACCTGTCGTTGTAGATGGTGAAGTTGTTCCTGCACGCGTACTTGCGATTTCTATTAGTTACGACCATAGAGTAATCGATGGTGCAGTAGCGCAAAGAGCTTTAAATCACATTAAGAAATTACTAAATAATCCTGATTTATTATTAATGGAGGGGTAAAATAATGGTTGTAGGAGATTTTGCAATCGAAGTAGATACAGTCGTCATTGGTGCTGGTCCAGGAGGATACGTAGCAGCAATTCGTGCGGCTCAGTTAGGACAAAAAGTTGTACTCGTTGAGAAAGACACAGTAGGAGGCGTATGCTTAAACGTTGGTTGTATTCCATCTAAAGCATTAATCGCTTCATCACACAGATATCAAGATGCTAAAAACTCTGAAGATATGGGTGTTAAAGTTAAAGACGTAAAATTAGATTTCTCTAAAGTACAAGAGTTTAAAGGTAAAGTCGTCGACCAACTTGTTGGAGGAGTAGAATCACTACTTAAAGGTAACAAAGTTGAAGTTGTTAAAGGTGAAGCTTACTTCTCTGGTAAAAACAGCATTAAAGTTGCGACTGAAAACCAATCACAAACGTATGAGTTTAAACATGCGATTGTAGCGACAGGTTCTCGTCCGATTGAAATCCCAGGATTTGCATTTGGTGATCGTGTACTCGATTCAACAGGTGCACTTAACCTAGAAAAACTACCTAAAAAACTTGTTGTTATCGGTGGAGGATATATCGGTACTGAACTTGGTACTGCATATGCAAACTTAGGTACTGAGGTAACAATTTTAGAAGGTATGAAAGATATCTTAGGTGGTTTCGAAAGAAACATGACATCACTTGTTAAACGTAACCTTAAGAAAAAAGACGTTAAAGTTGTGACTGAGGCGATGGCAAAATCTGCTGAAGAAACAAAAGATGGCGTTAAAGTTACGTATGAAGATAAAAAAGGTAACACTGAGACAATCGAAGCAGACTACGTATTAGTTACTGTAGGTCGTCGTCCAAATACAGACGAACTTGGTTTAGAAGATATCGGTGTTAAATTAACAGACAGAGGACTTGTTGAAGTTGATAAACAAGGTCGTTCATCTGTTGATTCAATCTTTGCAATTGGTGATATCGTACCTGGGTTACCACTTGCACATAAAGCAAGCTACGAAGCAAAAGTTGCTGCTGAAGCAATCGCTGGTGAAAAATCTGAAGTAGATTACATCGGTATGCCTGCAGTATGCTTCACAGAGCCTGAACTTGCATCAGTTGGTATTAACGAAACTGAAGCAAAAGAAGAAGGACTCGACATCGTTACAGGCCGTTTCCCATTTGCAGCAAATGGTCGTGCGATTGGTTTAAACAAAACAGATGGTTTCGTAAAACTCGTTGCGCGTAAAGAAGACGGATTAGTAATCGGTGCTCAAGTAGCTGGTGACGGTGCGTCAGACATCATTTCAGAACTTGCATTAGCAGTTGAAACAGGAATGACATTAGAAGACGTTGCATTAACAATTCACCCGCACCCAACATTAGGTGAAATGCCTATGGAAGCGGCTGAAGCAGCACTTGGACGTCCAATCCACTCATTATAATTAACTAAAGCGCTCAAATGAGCGCTTTTTTCTTTGGAGGTTTTTATATATGGAATATAGTTACCCACTTGATTTAGAATGGTCAACAGAAGAAATGATTACAGTGACGCACTTTTATCAAACGATTGAAAAGGGATATGAATCAGGTGTGACTCATAATGAGTTACAGACTGCTTATCAATCGTTTAAAAAAATCGTACCGAGTAAAGCAGAAGAAAAAACGTTATTTAATGCGTTTGAAAAAGCATCTGGCTATCACCCTTGGGGACTCGTTAAACAACTTAAAGATACGAGTTCAAATGACATTATTAAAAAATAATTCGATTCAAATAATATGTCTAAAAAAATAATAAATAGGGTATAATCAAAGAACGACAGAAACATATTGGAGTGAAGATTATGGCAAAACGAGATTACACAGTGAGAGTTGAACCGATCTCACGCGTGCCTGAAAAAGTTATCGGTTGGATTGGTTGGATTGCGTTACTCGCAGTCGTAGTATTAATTGCTTACGTGTCTTATGCGTTTGGTAACGATCCACAATTTATGAGTATTGTTGAACAAGAAGCGAGACAAGCAGCAGTCGAAGAGGGCGTTAATCCTCAAGAGGTAACAGATCTGCTTGTAGGAACACTCAGCAAATTATGGCTACTTAGCTTAGTTGGAGTCATTCCGTTAATTATTTCATTTATCGGCTTAGTGAAAATGAAAAAGAGAATCTTAGCAGGTTCATTACTCTTAATTACAGCAATTATTATTGCACCATTTGTCGTAACATTATTCTCATCATTAATGTTCGTCATTGCAGCGGTATTACTATTTGTTCGTAAAGATAAAGAAACAATTATTAACGACTATAACGACAGTCATACTAGACCATCTTATGAAGATGATACGCGTGTCGCTAAAAGACCGGAAACACGTCCGGTACCAGTAGTTACTGAAGACGAAGATTTAGAGAAAACACGTATGTTTACAGCAGTAGACGAAGAGGATTATAAAGACTTTGGCTACGATGAAGATTTATCGTCACTGGATGATTTAGACAACGATGCAAAACGTACGAGAAGAGAAAATCTCGATAAAAGAAATGAAGAGTAATTTTTAAGCAACTACTTTTGTAGTTGCTTTTTTATATGTAAAAAGAGCCGGTTAAACCGACTCTTCTTCGATATAAAATGTATGCAATGTATTGAACACGTTTTTAAGTTCTTCTAAGAAAGCTTCGTCTGATTTTAAGACCGGATCATTTTTATCGTAAAACTTACCGATCATTAACTCTCCAGATTTTACCGTTTTTAAACGATCGATTGCTTTTTAACGTCGTCTTCTTTTAAATCTTTTATAAACATCTTTTCAGGTTTCATATGATTTTTGTAATAAAATATCCGTCACCTAAATTTAAAATATCATCAATTTGATTGATTAAACGGTCAGCCATATATGCTTTTGACGGCGCTTCATAAATAATACCGTACTGACAAAACGCATGGTCTTTAAATAGTCCAATTTGAAAGTGCGGTAACATTTTATATCCGCGTTTATTTGTACTAAACGCAACCCAAGAATCAATCGGTGGGTTCACTTTACGGCGTGCATGTTGTGCGACGTGTGTAAAATGTGTGTCATCTGTCATTTCTGTTAAGTAATCACTAAAATATTCACCTAAATTTTCAAGCTTAACTCGTGCGTGCTTTTTAAGTTCAGACATTGTTTTTTCGAGTGTATCATGTGTAAATACATCGAAATCTTCTTTTGTAAATGTGTACTTCATCGTCTCTTCCTCCAACAATTCGTTAGCTTTATGATAAAATAATAATGAGTAATCATCAAATAATTGAGGTGAAGTAAATGGATGTATATGAATTTGCAAAATCATTAATACGTGACGCTGGAGATTTTATTGAAACGAGACGACTTGAAGGCTTTGAAGTAATGAGAAAGACTGGGCCACACGATTTAGTGACGCCAGTCGATAAAGAAACAGAAGAATTTATTTATAAGCGTATTAAAGCACAGTTCCCTGAACATAATATCGTTGGTGAAGAGACATATGGAAAAGACGTTAAAACGTTAAAAGGGTTTACGTGGATAGTCGACCCGATTGACGGTACAGTAAACTTCATTAACCAAAACGATAACTTTGCGATTTCTGTCGGTATATATAAAGACGAAGAACCATATTGTGGACTTATATATGACGTAGCGAATAAAGTACTCTACCACTCAAAAGTTGGTGAAGGTGCTTATAGAAATAGCGAGAAAATTAAAGAAGTTGAATATCAGCCATTAGACGATACAATCGTCGGTGTGAGTCATAAATGGTTATTAAAAGACGACGTGAGACATTTCTTTATCGAACTAGTCGATAAAGCACGATCTGTACGAAATAGAGGAAGTGCAGCGCTCGACTTTACGTCAGTCGCTGATGGGAAATTTGGAGCTGTAGTGTTTTACGAACTCTTCCCATGGGATTATGCCGGGGGTAGAATTTTAACAAATGAACTCGGACTAAAATGTGTGACGTTAACAGGTGAACACGTTCCAGAACTTGAAGCATCGAGTGTCGTATGTGGACATGAGAAATTAGTCGATGAGATACTCGAGATATTTAATCACGAGTCATTTAAAGACGTACACGACAAATTCTTTAATAATTAAAAAATTCCCCACTCGTATGAGGGGGAATATTTATTATAGCCAATCGTTTTCGCGATATTTTTTCTTTAATGTAAAACCAATACCAAAAATAGCAACAAATCCAATTGCTAATAGTATTGTGAGTCCCCACATCTCTTCAGCGAGTGTGACCGATAATAAAACGAGTAAAACGATTGCGAGTACCGCAAGTATGAAAAAAATCCCTTTCGATTTTTTCTCCATGTAAATCGACTCCACATATAAATTTTCTCAATTATATCATAGAATAAGTACGATATGATATAATTGTACAGTTAAATAACCTAAATACGAAGGGAACTTTTGAATGACAGTAAGAAAAGATTTAAGAAATATAGCGATTATCGCCCACGTAGACCACGGTAAAACGACGTTAGTCGACCAATTATTAAAACAATCTGGTTTATTTAGAGACAACGAACACGTTGAGGACCGTGCGATGGACAGTGGCGATATTGAAAAAGAGCGCGGTATTACAATTTTATCTAAAAACACTGCGATTGATTATGAAAATGTAAGAATTAATATTTTAGATACACCAGGACACGCAGACTTCGGTGGAGAGGTAGAACGTATTTTAAAAATGGTCGATGGAGTAATACTCGTCGTTGATGCATTTGAAGGTACGATGCCACAGACGCGTTTCGTGCTTAAAAAAGCTTTAGACGTCGGTGTGACGCCTCTCGTTGTCGTTAATAAAATCGATAAACCACAAGCACGACCTGAAGCGGTTGTCGACGAAGTACTTGAACTATTTATCGATTTAGGAGCAGATGATGATCAACTTGAATTCCCAGTCGTATACGCTTCAGCAATGAACGGAACTGCAAGCTTAGATCCAGAGACTCAAGACGATAATATGAAAGTGTTATACGATACGATTTTAGAGTGCGTCCCGGCACCTGTAGATAATAGCGATGAACCGTTACAATTCCAAGTATCATTATTAGATTATAACGATTACGTTGGACGTATCGGTATCGGTCGTGTATTTAGAGGGTCAATTTCAGTTGGAGAAAATGTATCACTCGTTAAATTAGATGGTACAGTAAAACAATTTAGAGTCACTAAAATGTTTGGATTTTTAGGTCTGAAACGTATTGAAATTGAACATGCGAAAGCTGGAGACATTATCGCGTTAAGTGGTTTAGAAGATATTAACGTCGGTGAAACAGTCACAGACCGTGAAACAGTAGAAGCACTCCCTGCACCAACAATTGATGAGCCTACGTTACAAATGACGTTTTCAGTAAATAACTCACCGTTTGCTGGACGCGAAGGTAAATTTGTAACAGCACGTCAAATTAAAGACCGCTTAGATGTTCAATTAGAAACGGACGTATCGTTAAGAGTAGATCAAGGAGCAACACCAGATCAGTTTATCGTTTCTGGACGTGGAGAGCTACACTTATCCATCTTAATTGAAAATATGAGACGTGAAGGATACGAGCTTCAAGTATCTAAACCAGAAGTTATCATTCGTGAAATTGATGGTAAAAAACATGAACCGTTTGAGCGCGTACAAATTAACGTACCAAGTGAACACGCAGGAAGTGTCATTGAGTCACTCGGCCAACGTAAAGGTGAAATGCTAGATATGGCGACTGAAGATGGACAAACGAAACTCGTGTTTTTAGTACCGTCTCGTGGTTTAATAGGATATACGACAGAGTTTATGACGATGACTCACGGTTATGGTATTTTAAACCATACGTTTGAAGATTACCGTCCAGTAATCCAAGGTAAAATTGGTGGCCGTCGTAACGGTGTACTCGTTTCAATTAACAAAGGTCCAGCGAGCGCATTTGCAATTATGAACTTAGAAGACCGTGGGACGAACTTCACTGAACCTGGTACAGAAGTGTATGAGGGAATGATCGTCGGTGAAAACTCACGTGAAAATGATTTAGGTGTAAACATTACGAAAACAAAAGCTCATACAAATATGCGTTCAGCAACAAAAGACCAAACTGAAACGATGAAACGTCCAAGAATTATGACGCTAGAAGAAGCGTTAGAATATATTAACGTCGATGAATTAGTAGAAGTGACGCCTGAGTCGATTCGTTTACGTAAGAAGATTTTAAACAAAAGTGAACGCGACCGTGCGCTAAAGAATGCTAAAAAGCAAGAGGAGTAGAAGGCAATGTTTTTTTCGTTCGTCTTAATGACAGCGGCACAAACAGATCAAAGTAGCTTATATAACCGCTTGTCGATGTTTGGTAAGCTATATGGCGCAGAACAAAATCCAGATACTGCGATGTGGTTATTGTTTATTACTGTATACGTACTATCAGTTCTCGCATACGTACTTGGTTTTGCGAAAAAGTTAAAGCTTTGGCAAAACATCGTGATTTATATCATTATGCTATTATTCTCATTACCACTGACATTTTTTGCAGCGTTTTACCCGGTTGCAGAGTGTTTAATCGTCATCGTATTTGTAATGGGAATGTACCGATATAGACTATATAATGAAAAGAAAAAAGGTACGATATCGTTCGATAATAAAGAAACGCATAAATAATAAAACGACCTGTCACATATATTAAAATGTGACAGGTCTTTATTTTATACGAACGTAAATGCTGTAACGTATTCGTATCTTTCGATAATTTCTCCGTCTTTAATGACGAGTAGGTCGATCATACCGTCGTCGTATAATCTCTTACCATTATTAGAAAACTGTGCGTAATGATCGTAACGGTCTTTATATGCGAGTGTTGTCGTCCCGTTTTTATGTGTAATTTCATACTTTACGCTTTTTGGTTCAGCGTATTCTAAAAATGGGTCGAGCGCCATAATAAACGTGCCGTTTAGCAGTTCTTCTTTTTTATTTTTATATCTCTTTTCTGATTTTAACGTCGGTGGAAGTGTGTCTCCTTCTATAATTTGACGGTTCCACTCTTCACTATCTTCAAATTCAATGTGTTCTTCATCATGTACTAAATCTTCTATATGTATTTTACGATCGTCGAAAATCCATGCACTCGAATCTAATGTAATGACGAAGTTTACGTTTCCTTTAATTTGTAGCAGCATGTAACCCCTCCTAAGCTTAAATTATACCAAATTATACATAATTGAACATAGCCACTCACTTGAAAAATGTAATACTGTAGAGTAGTATTTAGTTGTAATGAAAAGGGGGAAGGGCCTTGTCTAGTGAAGAAACTTTAAAAAGACTTGCATTAGAAACACTCGAGCAAGATGCAGATAGAATCGTACAACTGATTCGTGTTCAAATGGATAATTTGACAATGCCTCAATGCCCGGTATATGAAGAAGTGTTAGATACTCAAATGTTCGGGTTATCTAAAGAAATACATTTTGCAGTGAGACTAGGGTTAATAGATAGAGAGCATGGGCGTTCGATATTAGCAGATTTAGAAAAGCAAGTATCAGACGTACATGAAGCGTATTATGAACATAGAGAACAATTAAAAAAGGCAAATAAGTAGTGGTGATCCAATGAAGAAAGCAAAACGCTTAAACTACCCGATTAGTAAGACAAATCAGCACATAGATTATGTCATTATATTTGCATACATAGCACTTGCAATTATTGGCCTTGTCATGATTTATAGTGGAAGTATGGTGAAATCATCGCGCAGTGAGATGACGAACTTTAATCCAAAGTTTTTCTTTGATTCGCAGTTACGTTTTGTCATATTTGGGATGACGATATTTGTAATTATTACATTTTTTACGAGCTCACGATTATTTAGAAAGCCGATTATTCCAATTGCGTTAATTGCTGGAAGTATTTTGTTACTTCTCGCGACTCAAATCTTTGGTATTGAAGTAAATGGTGAGAAGAACTGGATTCGTCTTGGGTTTATAAATTTACAAACATCTGAGTTCGTTAAAATTGTCGTTATTATGTATTTAGCATATGTCTATGACAGACGACTACGTATAAAAACAGAGCTTATACCGACAGACGGGAAGCACTTGATGCCATTTGCACTCGTACTCGTAATGACGTTATGGATTGGTAGAAATGACTTCGGAACGTCGTTAATCATTTTAGCGATTATTATCTCGATGTTTTTCTATTTAAACTTCGAACGGAAATTTACGTTTATGATATTTTCAGGAATTGTTGGGATTATCGTCCTTGTCGTCGGTGCATTTATCATGTTTGACGGGCAATTTTTAAGTTCGTATCAGCTCGCGAGAATCGATACGTTTTTCCATCCGTTTAACGACCCGTATGGTGACGGATATCAGCTTACGAACAGCTTAATTGCGATAGCCAACGGTGGTTTGATCGGGCAAGGTATCGGAAACGGCATATTAAAACTCGGATTTTTACCTGAAGCACAGACGGACTTTATATTTTCAGTTATCGCTGAAGAACTTGGGCTCATCGGGGTACTTGTCGTACTCGGGTTGTATGCGATAATTGTTGTTAAAGCATTTTATTATTCATATCATACTGGAGATTTATATTTAAGACTCATCACGTTTGGAATTGGTATTTATATTACGATTCAGTGTTTCTTTAACATTGGAGGCGCAACGAAAACTATTCCATTAACGGGTGTTCCGTTACCGTTGCTCAGTTACGGTGGATCAAGTTTCTTGAGTATATCGATTGCATTAGCAGTATTATCAGTCGCGGTTAAAGAAATTAGATATCGTAAAGCAATCAATCGTGATTAAAGACGTTTTTATAACGTCTTTTTTTAATATAAAAAAACGTGAGGGTTATCCCTCACGTTTTATGGTTCATAGTCAGGTCGACTAATGAGTAAGATGTAATAGCATAGTATACCGAATATTAAAGTGATAAATAATGCATGGAATAGTGCGATGAAAATATTTGCGTACGTAAATATCGTTAAAGCACCTGTGATGATTTGTAATACGAGTAAAGTCATCATGATAATCCAACCGTTCTTAATGACTCGGTAGTTGCTGTAATGTTTTAATACATGAATTAAAGCAATAACCATCCAAATAAATAGTATGAGTACTAAAAAGCGGTGTCCCATTTGAACGGCTTGATAAAAGTTTGTTGGTAAAATTTGGTTTGGCATACAGTGTGGCCATTTTGTACATGCGAGTGATGCATCGGCATGTCTAACTAATGCGCCGCTATATATTACGAAGTAAATATAAATAATAATACCAATCGTATGACGTCTCAATCCTTTATGTATGATAAGACCTTTCGTATCATACTTTAAGTCAACGTGGAAGACGAGTAATGTTAATACGAACACAGCTGCAAAACATATTAATGAAATTCCAAAGTGTGCAGCAAGTACAAACTCACCGTGCCATAAACCAACAACTGCCGCAGCACCAATTAAACTTTGGATGAGAATAAAACTAAGAGATACACATACGAGAAACTTTGTCTCTCTAATATGTGAGAGTTGTTTCCAAGCCATAACTCCAAAGATGATTAAAAAGATAATTGCGATTCCAGATACACCTCTATGTGCAATCTCAATTATCGTATCTAATGGCCAGTCTTTAGGGATAAGTTGACCATGACATAGTGGCCAAGAATCCCCACACCCTTCAGCAGATCCAGTTTTTGTCACGAGCGCTCCACCGATTTGGACAAAGACCATGATGAGGGTCGTAATCACCGCCACTATTTTCAATTTTTTATACAACCAAAACACCTCATTAAAAAATCCGTACAAATATCTGTTCAATTAATAAATATAAACCATCACATAGAATCATGCAATGATTAAAGTTATAAGAAAGACTTAACAAAATTGTAAACTGTGGTAGAATCTATATGTAAACAATAGCGACTATAGTGGTACTTTCCATAGATAAATGTTTAAATTGTAAATTATTTGAACAATTTTTGAACAATCTGTGAAAAAAAGGTGTTAACACTATAGATTCTCGGTCTGTTTTCCTATATCATTATAGTAACTAGAAATGTTGGTGAAAGGGGGCGAAGGTTAAATGCAGAGTCATGTGTCTAATGAAAGGCATACGATGACGTTTATTGAAAAACAACAAGCATTTCGAGTGTTAATTAAAGAAGGCATCATTAAAGCGAACTTGATCCCAGCATTTGCTGCTGGATTTCTTGCTGTTATGTATTATGGTCACTCTTTTTTCAGCTCGCTTCCATTGTTGTTAATCATGCTATTAGGTGTTGGTCTTTTAATTGGTGGCGTTGCTGCACTGAATAACTATTATGACCGGGATATTGATTCAGTTATGAAGTCTAAGCAACAACGACCAAGTATCGACGGCACGTATAGCGGGAAAGACATACTATGGATTGGTTTTTCAATGGTTGTTATAGGAGAGATTCTCTTATATTCAATTAATATGACTGCAGGTACACTTGGCCTCTTAGCTGGTTTTGGCTATGTAGTCCTATATTCCATCTACTCTAAAAGACATTATGTTGTTAATACAGTAGTTGGAGCATTACCAGGAGCAGCACCTCCCTTAATTGGATGGGCGGTTATAGACCCAAACTTACATACACTCGCGTTTGCGATGTTCTTTGTAATGTTTATATGGCAACCACCGCACTTTTACGCTTTAGCAATAAATCGTAAAGATGAGTACAGCACCGCTAACATTCCAATGTTACCGAGTGTGAAGGGAGAAAAGCGGACGGTTAGGTCGATCGTGATGTGGATATCACTACTCGTCATTACCCCGTTTTTCATGACTGATTTAGGGATTTGGTTTGTCGTATTAATCACATTGCTTAACTTAAGTTGGTTAGTACTTTCCTTAAACATGTTTAAGCCAATCACCGATTACAAGCGCTATGCAAAAACAGTGTTTGTATTTTCTTTAAATTACATTCTTATTTTTTACGTTATGATTATAGTCGCCGGTCTATTAATCTAAACTTATTTTTGAAAGAGGGGTCTATTAGATGAAGAACAGTTGGACTAAAACAAAATTTTATATGTTAATGTCTGTTCTTGCTATTTTCTTAGCAGGCTGTGGTAGAGAAAACTTAAGTGCTTTACAACCTGCTGGTGAAGTTGGGAGACAACAATTTTTCTTAATTATTCTTTCAATTTCAATCATGTTACTTGTCGTTGGAACAGTAGCAATCGCATTTACAATTGCAGTTGTAAAAAGTCGTAGAAGTAAAGTGGGAGAAGATTTCGTACCAAAGCAAGTTGCGGGTAACCATACACTTGAAGTAATTTGGACGACTATCCCAATTATTTTACTTATCATCTTAGCAATCCCAACAGTTTGGGTAACATTTACTCTAGCAGACGTTGAGGATATGGTAACTGAAGATGGTGTAGCGAACAAAGATTCAGTAATCGTTAACGTAACTGCTTACCAATATTGGTGGGAGTTTGAATACGTTCATGAAAATGTTGTTACGAGTCAAGACTTAGTCGTTCCAACAGATGAAAAAGTATTCTTCAACTTAAAAGGTGCCGACGTAAAACACTCGTTCTGGGTACCTGCTGCGGGTGGTAAACTCGATACAAACGTTGACGGAATCAACAGTTTCTACTTGGTGTTTGATGATGACAAAGCAGAAAACGCAGATCGTTTATTCTACGGTAAGTGTGCGGAATTATGTGGTCCTTCACACGCATTAATGGACTTTAAAGTAGTCGCATTACCAAGAGCAGAATTTGATCAATGGTTAGCAGATATGAAAGTCTACGAAGAAGAAGCAAAAGTTGCATCAGCTGACGATGCAAAAGAAGGTCAAGAAATCTTCAACAACTCTTGTATCGGATGTCACGCAGTTACACCAACTAACCCTGGTGCTGCTGGACCTAACTTAACAAACTTCGGTGATAGAGAACTTATCGCTGGTATTTTAGAGCACAACAAAGAAAACTTAGTAAGCTGGATCAAAGATCCAGAAAAGATTAAACCAGACAACAAAATGACTGGTGCATATCAATTAAATGATGAAGAAATTGACAAAGTAGCTGCATACTTAATGGAGCTAAAACTAGATAAAAACTCTGGTGATGTCGAAAAAATGAAAAAAGAGATTGAAGCAGAGGAAAAAGAGGACAATGATGAAGGGAGCGACAAATAAGCATGGCAACAGTTAATGGGCAAAAAGTTGGCTTTGGTCGTTTAATATGGGAATATTTAACGACAGTAGACCATAAGAAGATCGCTATCTTATACCTAATTGGTGGTGGATTCTTCTTCGTCATGGGTGGTATTGAAGCGATGCTTATTCGTATCCAGCTTTCAGTACCAAATAACGATTTCTTATCAGCTGGATTATTCAACGAAATGATTACGATGCACGGTACTACGATGATTTTCTTAGCTGCGATGCCAATTTTATTCGCATATATGAACGCAGTAGTTCCATTACAAATTGGTGCACGTGACTTAGCGTTCCCATTCATGAACGCTTTAGGTGTATGGATGTTTATTCTAGGTGGTATTTTCGTTAACGTTTCTTGGTTATTCGGAGATGCACCTGACGCAGGTTGGACAAGCTATGCGTCACTATCAATTGCATCACCTGGACACGGTATTGACTTCTACGCAATCGGTTTACAGATTGCAGGGGCTGGTACGTTAATTACAGGTATTAACTTTGTAACAACGATTATTACGATGAGAGCACCAGGTATGACTTATATGAGAATGCCATTATTCACATGGACAGCACTTGTTGCATCAATCCTTATCGTATTCGGTTTCCCGCCATTAACAGTAGGGCTTTTCCTATTAACGTTTGACCGTATGTTCGGTTCGAACTTCTTCATAGTTGAAGCTGGTGGTAACACTATTATTTGGGAACACTTATTCTGGATCTTCGGACACCCAGAAGTATATATCTTAATCTTACCGGCATTCGGTATTTTCTCTGAGATTTTCGCAGTATTCTCTAGAAAGAGATTATTCGGTTACTCAGCGATGGTATTCGCTACAGTACTAATCGGATTCTTCGGATTCATGGTTTGGGCGCACCACATGTTTACAGTTGGTTTAGGTCCAACAGCGAACGCTATCTTCGCATTAGCGACAATGGCAATTGCGGTACCAACGGGTATTAAAATATTTAACTGGATTGCTACAATTTGGGGCGGTAGTATTACATTTACAACTCCAATGCTTTATGCATTAGCGTTTATCCCTTCATTCGTAATGGGTGGGGTAACAGGTATCATGCAAGCGGTAGCTCCAGCAGACTATCAGTACCATGACTCATACTTTATCGTTGCGCACTTCCACTACGTAATCGTAGGTGGGGTAGTATTCGCGATATTAGCAGGTCTTCACTACTGGTGGCCATTAATGTTTGGAACTAAGCTAAACGACACATTAGGTAAAATCGAAATGGCAATCTTTGCTATCGGTTTCCATATGACATTCTTAGTTCAACACTGGTTAGGTTTATGGGGAATGCCACGTCGTGTATTCACTTACTTAGACGGTCAAGGCTTTAACTTAGCAAACTTAATCTCAACAATTGGTGCATTACTCATGGCAGTTGGGGTAATCGTACTTGTTATTAACATCATTATGACAGTTGTTAAAAATGATAGAGTCGTAAACGTTGACGTTTGGGACGGTCGTACACTTGAGTGGGCAGTTGCAACACCAACTCCAGAATACAACTTCTTCCAAACTCCACTAGTACGTGGTTTAGATGTTTTACAGTTAGAAAAAGAAGAAAACAACGGTGAAATTCCATCAGCTGGACCAGTTGAGGATATTCATATGCCAAATAACTCAATTATTCCGTTTATCTTAACTTTAGGGTTATTCATTGCAGGATTTGGTGCATTATTCCACGCGTCAGGTCAAGAATGGGCGATTGCAGCAGTTAAAGATTTACCAAGCATGAGACCTTGGTCAATGATTTTACTCGTCGGTGGTTTAACAATCACATTCCTTTCAATGATGGCAAGATCTTGGATTGATGACCACGGTCACTACGTCAAGAAAGAACGTATTGAAAGAGAAATGCGCGAATATGAAGAAAGAAAAAGAGGTGCGAACTAATGGCAGAAGTTAAATATAATGTTGATAATGCTAATTGGCCGAAGCACCCTGAAACAGCTACGTTAGAAGGTAAAAACAAGTTTGTTGGTTTCTGGACATTCTTAGCGGGAGAGACAGTATTATTCTCATGTCTCTTCGCGACTTACCTCGCACTTAAAGACTCAGTGCCAAGTAGCGATCACTTATTAGCAGCTGACCTATTCCACTTAGAGTTAGCGTTCGTAATGACGATGTTCTTATTAACATCTTCATTAACAAGTGTTTTCGCAGTACACCATATGAGAAACAACAACTTCGCGAAAATGCAATTATGGTTAGGAATTACAGTTCTTTTAGGTGCTGGGTTCTTAGCACTTGAAATCTATGAGTTCATTGAATATGTACAACTCGGTCACACGTTTAGATCAAGTGCGTTCGGTAGTGCATTCTATATCTTAATCGGTACACACGGATTCCACGTTATTATCGGTTTAATTTGGATTACATTACTTATCATCCGTAACTCAGGACGCGGATTATCAGTATATACAGCTGCGAAAGTTAACACAGCAGCACTATACTGGCACTTCATTGACGTTGTGTGGGTGTTCATCTTCACAATCGTTTATCTGTTAGGGGTGTTATAAATGGCGAACGTAGAAACTGAATCATTAACAAGAAAAGAGTTAGATGCACTTTACAAAGCACGTGCAAAAGAAATGAGACTTCAGCTAACATCTTTTGCTCTTATGATTTTCATGACATTTATAGCATTTGGATTAGTAGCATTAGACTTTAACAAATACTTTGTTGGAGCAATCATTGTTACTCTAGCGTTTGTACAAGTTATTTTACAATTCTTCTACTTCATGCATATGAAGGACAAAGGACATGAATTTGCGAAGTTATTCATCTTCGTAGGTATGTACTTCGCACTAGCGTTTATCATAACGTTCGTGTTCATCGTATGGATTGGTACAGGCGGAATTCAATAAATTTCAATGGACTAGCATTGCTAGTCCATTTTTTTGTTAGAAAATAGACAAATTAAAATATGTTCGTTTCATTAAAAATAGTCTATAATGATAGTTAGCTTATATTAAAAGGGTGATAAATTTGGATCGTTTAATGTCGATACGAATTTTTGGTTTCATCGGAAATTGGAGTCCATTTTTACTAGCGTTTATTATCGTAGCGTCTGTTGTGTACTTCTTAATTACGATGAAATGGTACAAAGATATACCAGGTGGTCGTAAACTGACTAAACTAGAGTTCTGGATGTCAATTATAGTTATTTTATTATTTTATATTACGTTCGGATCACCAGTAGATATATTAAGTCATATTTTATTTACGTTTCATATGGTGCAAATGGCGCTTGGGTTATTACTCATTCCGCCGTTACTATACTTTGCAATACCGGATTACTTATGGGCATACATGGTAAAATTACCTGTATTACGAGTTTTCCATAAGATTGCTCAGAAACCATTATTAGCGCTTGTGCTTTTTTGTGGTGCGTTTTCGCTTTACCATATCCCTACAGTTATGGATTCGTTAAAGTTAAATCAGTCATTACACTTTATGTCGTTAGCGATTTTATTCTTACTCGCAATAATTGCGTTTTGGCCTGTATTAAATAAAGTAGATCCACCGGAAAAGCATATGAACTACTTATTTAAGACATTATACGTGTTCGGAATTGGTGGATTATTATTACCAGCATGTGGTTTAATCATCTTCTCAGAGACGCCTATGTTTAAGACGTATACTGAAAGTGCAGCATGGTTAAAATCGATGGAGCTTTGTGTTCCAGTAGGTGTTCTTGATACGTTAAAAGATCAAAATATGATTAGTGGACCTGAGTACTTCAGTAATATGACACCACTGTCTGACCAACGTACAGGTGGAATCATTATGAAGATTCTTCAAGAAGTATTCTTTGGATTTATCATTGCGTACTTATTTGCAAACTGGTGGAAAGAAGAGTCTAGAGATCCAGATGAAATTACGCAAGAATCATTAGAAAGAGCAAATGAGCGTAAAAAGTTAGAAGAATTATATAGATAATAGAGGGTTGAATTATGGATTTGCATTTTATACTACCAACGATTAGTACATCATTTATCGTATTAAGTGCGATTATGATGGCAATCGGGCTTTACAAAATGTTTAAGAAAAGAGACTTTGCCGGTCACGATAAGTTTATGACATTAAGTGCATGGTTTGCGTTAATTTTCTTTATCATTTACTTATCAAAAACAGTATTTTTAGGAAGTACGCAGTTCGGTGGACCTGAACATCTCGTACCGTACTATGTTGTATTTTTAATTTCTCATATTATCTTATCTACTACAGGTGGAATACTTGGAGGATTCCAAGTATTTACAGGTAAGAAGAGAATTTTATCGAAGCATAGAAAGGTTGGAATCTTTGCAGCAGTGATTTGGTTCTTAACAGCAATTACTGGAGTTACTGTATATATTTTATTATATGTGTTATATCCAGGTGGAGAAACTTCTGGATTACTCGATGCGATATTCCATTAAAAAAAATCC
>NZ_CAVG010000122.1 GCF_000438455.1 Nosocomiicoccus massiliensis | reverse complement strand
AACAGCTAAGTCGCTGTGTAATGCTCTAATTTTTTGAATTGCATGTTCAACAATTCTTTCTGGGAAATGTTCATCTTTTCCGTATTCAATACCTGTTGGGAAATACCATTTACCAATGTAAGGATCCATAAGTTGAAGTACAGCGTCGTTCGCACCGACGTCACCACTTACTGCATATGCAGGGAAACGTAGGTAAAACACACCTTCAGGAACTTTGTACTGGAAGTCGAACGTCATACGTTCGTAATCCCAACTTCCACCTAAGACACAGCCATGTTCGTTCATGACGTCTTGTAATAAGTGTTGTTCAATTACTAATTTTTCAAGACCAGAATTTTCAAATACCATCCGAGTAGACCTCCCTATTCCAATATCTTTATTTTAATCGAAAAGAGCGAGAAACACAAATACAATTTTATGTACTACAATAGTATGGTATCATATTCTCAGTAGGAGGATGCGTATGTTTTCTACAAATCGAACAATCGAAATTTTAGATCATCTCGATCACATTAACGATATGGTAAAATCTTCTGAGGAATTTAAAACATATATATATTACAAACATAAATTAGAACAAGATAATGATACACAAATGCTCATCAAACAATTCAATCGATTAAAAGAAGACTTTGAAGAAGTTGAGCGATTTGGAAGATATCATCCAGACTATAAAGAAAAACGTAAAGAGATACGATTATTTAAAAAGAAAGTAGATATGGATGAAAACGTCATAGAATTTAGACGTGCAGAGTATGTACTACAAAGTCTGCTCGACGAGATTTTATATATTATCGGAAAATCTGTCAGTGATCATGCAAACGTCGTTAGTACGAACCCATTTTTTGCAAGTGGAGAGTCAAACTGTATGACGGGTGGCGGATGTAGTTGTGCAAGTTAAAAAACGGATTCGTATTTTACGAATCCGTTTTTTTTATATTAATAATTAATGAGTAAGTTTGCTTTGTCTGGATAATCTGTAACGATTGTATGTGCACCTAAGTTTAGTAAGCGCGTCATTTCATTTGTATCGTTGATGACCCAAAATCCGACTTTGACGTTTAAATCATCTAAGTAACGAATAAATCCAGCGTTATCGAGTTTAACAGACGATAATTTAACCGGGATTTGGAATGTGTCTCGTGACGGTTCGTATAAGTGACCAAGCCCACTATGGTAAAGCGTGTATGCTTTTGTCACTTCCTCAGTGCCAGCACCTAACGCAATTAAATCTCCACTAAAACTCGTGAAGCGGCGAATTTGTTCATCTTCAAAACTTGTCACAATGACGCGGTCAGTTGCTTTCTCATCTAATATAAGTTCGAATAGTAGAGGTGCAATTTTTTGACCTGCTTCTGTATCGATCGAATCTTTCATGTCGATGTTAATAATTTGGTGTGGATATTCTTTAAATAATTCACGTAAAGTAACGATACCGGCATCAGGATGCCCACGATATATGTAGTTGCCTCTTACGTCTTTAAAGTTATATCCAAAATCTAATTTTCGTAATTCGTCGAGCGTATAGTCTGAAACTTTTCCGCTATACTCAGTAACTCTATCTACATATAAGTCGTGAAGTACGACGATCTCATTGTCTTTTGTAAGTCGTACGTCGATTTCAAAACCGTCGACGTTTTGATTTACTGCATTATTAAACGCGAGCCTCGTATGCTCTGGATAATTTCCTTTACCCCCACGATGAGCGAATATGTATGGTGCGGGTCTTTTAAAGACAGGTTTCATTTCGTTTACTCTTCGTTCTGCTTGGATTTTACTATAAATATAAGCACTAGAAAGGCCAGCAGTAAGAAGAAGTAGTTTTGTACGTAATTTCATAATTGTCCTCCTAATGTGTCTAGTATACTAAAAGTTAAATGTGTTATCATGTGTTTAACGAAGAAGGGTGATATATATGCTAAAGGACCGCATTGGAATATATATTTATTTTAAGCATAATAAATTTATTAGACAGTTAAAGCGTCATGGTCATGTCGTTTACGTCAATACAAATAAGCAATATATGCTTATATATATCGATGAGAGCGAACTAGATGACACGTTAAAACGCTTATCTAACTTAAAATATGTGACAGAAGTACTCGTCAGTGAATATAAAAATATTAAACTATCATATCCAAAAGGAACAGTTTAATTATTTTAACGGTGGAATGAGATGGTTGAGTCGTAACACACCGATCATATATTGGAAGAACAATTCCTCTTCATGGAAATCCTTCGGATCACGTGCTGTCATCTCGACGACTTGTATATCGTATAATTCACATAATTCGCGAATCATTTCGTACATTTTACCTTCCGGGCCGTTTCTTAGCCCTCGAAGGATTGTATAAAGTGCTTGGAAGTCTTTTTCGACAGGGTTCATGATTAAACTAAACGATGACGGCGCATCTTCATGGTGAAAGAAGATCGCTTTATTTACACGTTTGTGATTGTATTCGAGTAACGCTTTCAACTCGAAAATCTCGCTGTAGCCATGTCCTAAGACGATAAATTTTTGCATGAAATTTCAACCTCTCATAATTGTTTCTTTAATTATAGTATAAATAGAAAACGAGGTGTATACGTGAGAGTAATTACTGGTAAATATAAAAAAAGACGTATCGAGACGCTCGAACATAAAGACACGCGTCCGACGAGTGAAAAAGTAAGAGAAAGCATGTTTAGCGCAATCGGTGAAAGAGTCAGTGGGGATGTGCTCGATTTATTTGCAGGATCAGGTGCGCTTGGAATCGAGGCGTTATCTCGAGGCGGAGAACGCTGTATTTTTGTTGACGGTGCAAAAGACGCCATTCGTATTATTCATAACAATACGAAAGGGTTAGACGAACCTGTAGAAATTTACCGAAATGATTTTAGACGAGCGTTAAAAGCACTCAGTAAACGAAATAGACAAATGGATTTAATATTTTTAGATCCACCGTACAATAAAAAGTTGATTGATGAAGCACTTCATCTCATTAAAACGTACGATATATTGAAAAAAGACGGAATCATTATCGTTGAAGCGGGTGCGAATGAAACGATAGACTTAAACGGTTTTGTTGAATTAAAGCATAACGAAGTTGGAACGATTCAATATAAAGTGTTAACAACGGAGGAAAATTATGACTAATAAAAAAATTGCAGTATGCTCTGGCTCATTTGACCCGATTACATATGGACATATCGATATTATCGAACGTGCGTCAAGAATCTTTGACGTCGTCTATGTGTGTGTATCACATAACCAAACAAAAAAAGGATTATTTACACCAGACGAACGTGTACACCTCATCGAAAAAACGATTTCTCATATTGACAATACAAAAGTTGATAAGCATGAAGGGTTGTTAATAGATTTTTGTAAAAAAGTCGATGCAGATGCAATCGTCCGTGGATTACGCGCAGTTTCAGATTTTGAATATGAAATGCAGATGGCGTCGATGAATAGAAAGCTCGCTGAAGAGATCGAGACGTTATTTATTATGACGAATAACAAATATTCGTTTATTTCGAGTTCAATCGCAAAAGATGTGGCAAAACACCACGGTAAAATTAGTGATGTCGTGCCACCAGTAGTCGAAGAAGCTCTCGTAGAAAAGTTTAAGACTTTAGAATCATAACAGGTTGATTAAAATCATTCACACGTCCTTGCGTTAACGTGTTATATATATGCGTCGCTTTTATCGTTTCGTAAAAGTCTGGCGCATCTTTTTTTGTTAAATTTGTTATAAAGCGACGATCTTGGATTGTCGATAAGTATTGTTGACCAGTATGATTCATTGCAAGCACTCTTAACTTATTCACCTCATAGTTACAAAAATCTTCTTCTGTAACGTTTAAAAGAACGTATAAGAGTAGACGTTGAAGACGTGTTCTCGTATAGCGTTTCGTTTTAATAGAATCGATAAACGATTCGTAATTATTTGATAGACGAATATTCTTTTTAAGACGATGTTCGAGACCTTCAGTCATCATGTATATGTCTTTTAAATCGTTTAAAGAACTGCGCTCGATAATTACTTTTAACGTATTAAACATGTGCTCATTTGTAATGACCTTATCTTCCATAATCACTTTTGCAAGAGTTTCTGGCATAAATTGAATCGCATGTTCGAGTTCTCCATTTAATAATGACTCGCGTATACTCGTCGCACTTGAAAACTGACTATGAGAGAGTGTTTTATCGTTATAGTTGTTACCTGTACGTTTAATCGTGTGCATAGAGACGTCAAAGTTTAAATCGTCGCGCGCTTTTAAATAACTCATACCGAGCGTGTTGTTTGGAGATTGAAACGCATCTTCATTTGTTAAGGCATACATTGCACGTGGATACGAATATCCTTTTTGTAACAGCGGTACGAGGTCTTCTTTCGTAATACGCTTTGCTTTTAAGTATGCACTATGGAGTTTCTCGATATCATCGAGTTCACTTCCGAAGACGATATCGGTAGTTTGTAGCATCTTTGCAGCAAGAAGCCCCCCATATGCAAAGTCATCCGCATAACTGATCGCATATAGTGTCGGTAGTTCAATGACTAAATCAACGTGTTTAATTGCTTCTTGTGCACGGTTAAATTTATTCGTCACAGCGAGTTCTCCGCGCTGAGTAAAGTTACCAGACATGATCGCAATCGTCACGTCCGGTTGAATTAATTGTTTGGAAGACTCGATGTGGTAAATATGACCGTTATGAAACGGGTTATACTCTGTAATTAAAGACAAAACTTTCATATCGCAACACTCCGTTTATTATTCGATATCATTATATCAAAATAGATAATAAATCTTAATTTTATTCGGTGATATGTTAAGAAAATAACTTGACACTTTCACTGAAAATCGGTAGAATGTTTGTTGTGCTTATAAGAGGTGGGTAAATATGAAGTGGTCATTATCGGAACTCAGAAAGTTTCAAAATACCGCATTTACTTTTGAAGAACACTTATCACTTGAAGATGTTTCGAATCGTCAAGACGTTCTAGATGTAAGTGATATTTTCACAGAAGGCTCAATCAAAAATAGTGGTCATGAATTTTATGTCGACATAACAATTCAGGCACGTGTTAAAATGGTTGATAGTCGTTCTGGAGAGGATGTTTTTTACGATTTAAGCGTAAATTCGTTTGAAACGTATGATGAGACGCTTGAAGCGGATGAAAAGCTAGAGGATCCGTCATTACATCCGGTGCTACATGAGCTCGACTTAGAACCAGTCATTCGTGAGTTAATAAATGTTAGCATTCCTGAAGTGTATTCTGAAAGTAATGAATTACCGGACTCATCAAACACTGATAATTGGAACGTCTACGGCAGTATCGAAGCGTACGAAAAAGATAAGCCTGTAGACCCAAGATTAAAAAAATTAGAAACGCTGTTTAAAACAGACGAAACGGAGGATTAACAATGGCAGTACCTAAAAGAAGAACTTCGAAAACTCGTAAAAATAAACGTCGTACACACATTAAGTTAAGTGCACCAGGAATGGTTGAGTGCCCTGAGTGTGGAGAAATGAAATTAAGACACCGCGTTTGCCCGAACTGTGGGTCATATAACGGTGCAGAAGTTGTAAACAACTAACATGGACATAGAAATGTCCATGTTTTTTTATTTATAAACTATTTATTTGTGTCATACGGATAAATTCCATATAATTTTATTTAACTATGACGATTGTAAGGAGACACATTATGAGGTATCTGTTTAATGATGAATTTAATGATGACATTCACTGTATAAGCGAAGAGGATTATAAGTTCTTTCATCATAATAAGTTTGATGATGAATCGCTTCATCGATTAATTAAAAGAGCACCACATGAACATACAGAAAGACTCGCGTCTATAATCGAAAAAGATATGCTCGAAATTGTTGGTGATCTTACAGAAAGTCAAAGAAATAATATTGAAAAATTAAAAAATGGCCATAAAGTCGTCATCGGCGGACAACAAGCAGGTCTGTTTGGCAGTCCAGCATATATTTTGCATAAAGTGATTTCGATTTTAGTCGTCGTAAAAGATATTAAGGAAAAAGTGAATTACGACGCAGTACCTGTATTTTGGGTCGCGTCTGAAGATCACGATTACGATGAAATTAACCATACTCACGTTTACGATAGTTTGCATAAACGTATAAAAAAAGTGTCATATAAACCAAATCTCGATATACAAATGAGTATCGGCTTTTATGAATACGATAAAAAAGAAATGTTAGACGTTCTCGATGAAGTATTTAATTATACAGAGGACTCAAAGCAAAATATCGAAATTAAAAATACAATCGAACGAGAAATTAATGCGCACACATACTGGTCAGAGCTCTTTACAGCACTAACAAATAAAGTGTTCAGTGAGCATGGCTTACTCATATTTAATGCGCACAGCAAAGACGTTAGACAGTTAGAAAAAGATATTTTTCAACGTATGATCGAAAAGTCAGATGAAATTGACGTAGCGTTTAGATCTGGTCAACAGTCATTTAATCAACACTTCGATATCAATCCGACGATTCAAACGGACACGAATGTTCATTTATTTATTCATTCTGAATCGAACCGAGAGCTGCTTCACCGTGATGGTGATATGTTTAAAACTGAAGACAAAACATTTACGAAAGAAGAGTTGTTAAACTATTTAAATGAATCACCAGAAACATTTAGTAACAACGTCGTCACACGTCCGTTAATGCAAGAAATGCTATTTAATACCGTTGTTTTTTTAGGTGGAGGCGCAGAGGTAAAATATTGGGGAGAACTTCACGAAGTATTTAAAGTGATGGAAAGAGAAATGCCAATCGTCTTAAAACGTATGTCTTTCCTCCACGTTCCACCACAGTTAGAAAAACGATTAAACGAATACGATTTATCGTTAACACCGAATTTAGTTGAACATATTGAAAAAGAAAAAGATAAACTAATAGATAAATCGACGAATGAACAGTTGTTACAACGTATTCAAACTCTAAAAGACGTGATCGAACAACAATATAAGTCTCTTGGAGACGTAACTGAAACTAAACATGAAAAGACACTCATCGATATTAACGAATCTCGTATGTTAAAAGAAGTCGATTATTTAGAACGAAAGTATAAATACGATGTTAAACGACAAGTGAGAAATAAACTCAATCAATTAGATGAACTTCTAATGTTATTACTTCCGAAAAATGCACTGCAAGAACGAACGTTCCACCCAGCAGTATTTTCGAATGCGTTCATCGATTTTAAACCATTAACTTATACGGATCAGCTAATCATTATTATGGATTAACCCATAAAAACGGCTCAAAATGTTGAGCCGTTTATTTTTTTGCAATTTTTTAAGAAGAAAGTGGTGGAAAGTGGTAGAATATGGTAAATTATTAATATAGTAGGTGGGAGGAGGTAGTTCGGGTGTTTATTGGTGAGTATCAACATAATTTAGACGCTAAAGGACGCATGATCGTCCCGAGTAAATTTCGAGATGAATTACAAGCGCAATTTGTCATTACTCGCGGATTAGATAAATGCTTATTTTGTTATACAGTCGAAGATTTTAAAGCGATTGAACAAAAGACAAAACAACTACCACTCACAAAACGTGATGCAAGACGTTTTACACGACTATTCTTTTCTGGCGCAGCGATTGTTGACGTCGATAAGCAAGGACGTGTAAACATCCCACAACATTTAAGAGACTACGCAGATTTAAGTAAATCGTGTACAGTCATCGGTGTTTCGGATCGTGTGGAGATTTGGGATACAGACAGCTGGAACGATTTCTACAGTGATTCAGCAGATAACTTTGAAATGATTGCAGAAGACTTAATTGATTTTGATTTATAAGAGGGTGAAAAAATGTTTAAACATGACACAGTATTATTAAAAGAGACAATTGACGGTTTAAACATTAAACCAGACGGCATCTATGTAGACGCTACACTAGGTGGTGGCGGACATACATCTTATTTACTTGATCAATTAACGACAGGTCGAGTGATTTCATTTGACCAAGATATTTTTGCAATTAATCACGCTAAAGAAAAATTTAATGACGACCGATTAACGCTCGTTCATCGGAATTTTAAATATTTAAAAGAAGAATTAAATAAACTCGGCATCGGAAAAATCGATGGAATTTTATATGACTTAGGCGTATCGAGTCCACAACTAGATTTAGTCGAACGTGGTTTTTCACATTCGAAAACAGCGCGACTCGACATGAGAATGGATCAAACACAAAGTCTAGATGCTTATGAAATTGTAAATACATATAGCTATGACGATCTCGTACGCATTTTCTTTAGATACGGCGAAGAAAAATTCTCAAAACAAATCGCACGTGAAATCGAAAAACGACGTGCGGAAAAACCAATTGAAACGACGACAGAGTTAAGCGACTTAATTAAGTCGAAAATTCCTGAGAAGTTTAAACGCATGAAAGGTCATCCAGCACGCCGAGTCTTTCAAGCATTACGAATCGCGGTAAATAACGAACTTGAAGTATTTGAAAATAGCTTACAAGATGCGATCGAATTGTTAGATAAAGGTGGTAGAGTCTCGGTCATTACGTTCCACTCACTCGAAGATAGAATCTGTAAACAAATTTATTTAGAGTATGAACGCGGACCCGAACTACCTAAAAACATGCCGATTATCCCTGAAGGATACGAGCCAATTTTAAAAAGAGTCAATAAAAAGCCGATACTAGCGAGTGACGAAGAACTTGATAATAATAGTCGTGCACGTAGCGCTAGACTTAGAATCGCAGAAAAGTTAAAGTGATAAGGAAGTGAAACCATGGAAGCAGCACGCGTAAGACACACTGTTCAAAAAGAACAAAAACAACAAAATCATGTACATAACGTAGCGCCAAAGAAAAAACGCTACCTTGTAAGTCTGAAGTTAAATGAGCTTCTGTTATATGTCGCTTTAATGATTGTTTTATCGGCAGCAGTAGTATTTGTACTCAACACAAAATTAGAAGCGCATGAATATGAGAGAGAAATATCTCAAATCAACTACGAAATTAACGCTACAGAAAAAGAGATAGACGAACTAACAACAGAAGTTACACATTTATCTTCATACGAACGCATTTATCAAAAAGCAAATGAACTTGGGCTAAAGCCAAACAATGATAATGTAAAGGTTGTTAGGAAGTATGAAAAGTAATTTTAAGTCTAATATCTTTAAGTCGCTAAAGCAGCGACGTAAAAATCAATTTACTTTTTCAATACCGATTATTACACTCCTGATTTATATTAGTTTAGGAGTGTTTTTTGCTTTACTCGTTTTTAATATCATTACGATTATGTTGTTTAAAAATGTGGATGACGTCAATTTAAAAGATCAAGCGCGCAGTAAATATGAACGTCACACCGTTAACCGTGCTGAACGTGGTAAAATTACTGACCGCGATGGGAATGTTTTAGCAAGAGATACGGAAGCTTATAATATCGCGGTCATCGTCGGACAAGATTTTGATAATCATATCGAAGATAAAAACGAAGTAGCAAAAGTCTTATCTGAAATTATGAATATGGAAGAAAAAGAAATTTTAAAGGTAATCGATGATGGTATTAAAAATAATAGATATCAAGTTGAATTCGGTAGTAAAGGAAGAAATATCGATTATAAAGCAAAAAGATTAGTAGAAGAGAAAGAATTAAAAGGAATTGTTTTTACTCCTGTTGTCAAACGCTCGTATCCTAACGGAGTGTTTGCTTCACATTTAATTGGAATGGCTGAGTTAAATGAAGACGGAGATATGAATGGTGCTGTAGGTATTGAAAAAGAATACAATAAAGAATTAACTGGAAAAGACGGCTTTAAAGATTATAACGTCGATAGTTGGAACTATATCGTTCCTGGAACGATGGAAAGTGAAGAAGCGGTCGATGGGTTAGACGTTGAATTAACGATTGATTCTAACATCCAACTTTACTTAGAAGACTCATTAGATGATATGCAAGAACACTTCGAACCTGAAGAGTTATTTGCTTTTGTTGCAGATGCAAAAACAGGCGAAATTTTAGGTGCAGGTCAACGTCCTTCATTTAACCCAGATACTCGAGAAGGTTTCGGAACGAGCTGGTTAAATATGCTTTACGAATATCAATTCGAGCCAGGAAGTACGTTTAAAGTATTTACGTTAGCGGCAGCAATTGAAGAAGGTAAGTATGATCCAAATCAGTACTACACGACTGGGAATAGACAAGTGATGGATGCGACGATTTACGACTGGGAAAAGTCAGGTTGGGGTACAATTACTTATAACGAAGGGTTACAATATTCTTCGAACACTCTAATGATGGATTTACTCGATTCAGTCGGACCTAAAAAGATGCTCGAATATTATCAGTCATTTGGATTTGGGACAGCTACAAAATCTGAATTTAACACAGAAGCAAGTGGCCAAATCGTGTGGGACAATGAACTCCAACAAAAGACGAGTTCGTTTGGACAAACGATTAGTGTAACTCCAATTCAAATGATCCAAGGATTTACTGCGTTACTAAACGACGGGATGATGAAAAAACCATACGTCGTTCAGTCAGTTGTCGATCCAGAAACGAACGAAGAAATATATCGAGGTCAAGAACGTAATCTCGGACAAGTCATTAGTAAAGAAACAGCCGAGAAAACGATGGAAGAAATGAGCACACTCGTCGCAGGTTCGTTAGATATAAACAGTATGTACGCACTCGATGATTATCAAGTCACAGGTAAAACTGGTACAGCACAAATATATGACGAAAAAACGGGCGGATATTTAACAGGAGAGTATGAATTTATAACGTCATTTATCGGATATGCACCAGTTGAAGATCCACGAATTATCGTCTATTACGGTATTAAACGCGCATCAAAAAATAAAAGTGAGACGTGGGACTTCGGTGTGTCGAGAGGATTTAATCCGTTAATGGAACGCTCACTGAAATATTTAGACGTTAAAGACGTTCAAAACAGTCAAGAAATTAAAACGATTAAAATGGAAGACATTACAGGTCAAAACATTGAAGACGTCGACGTATTACAAAATGATTTATTAAAACAAGTGTATGTCGGTGAAGGAACGAAAGTTGAAGACTATTATCCAAAACATGATGAAATGTTACCGTCTGAAGTACTCGTCATCGTCACAGACGGTGAACGTACGATGCCGGACTTACGTGGATTTTCTAAGCGTGACGCATTACTCATCATGGACTATCTCGGACTCAAATCGAACTTTAAAGGTGAGGGTTACGTCACAGCGCAAACGATTAAACCAGGTGAGCCACTTGGAGATAAACAAAAAGTCAACTTTACGTTACAAATGAAAGACCCAAACAATTAGGAGGTAACGATGAGTATAATATTATTAATCATTTCATTTATATTGTCTGCAACGTTAATGAAAATGATGATACCAAAATTAAAACAATTAAAATTTGGACAAGCAATTCGTGAGGAAGGTCCGGAAAGTCATTTAGCGAAAACAGGGACACCGACAATGGGTGGTATTTCATTTATTTCTGTAACGGTCGTGTTATCGATAATATGTATGTTCTTCGTTGAAGACGTTTCGAAATTACTCATCCTTGTAATCGTAACGCTAGGGTTTGGGTTAATTGGTTTTATTGACGATTACATCATCGTTGTAAAAAAAGATAATAGAGGATTAACATCTAAGCAAAAAGCGCTGGCACAAGTAGTCGTGTCAATTATCGTCTTTTTCATTATGATGAAATTCGTACCTTCTATTGAGCTTGGTGTCTCGATACCAATGACAGATATTACAATTCCACTCGGTGTGTTTTTCATCGTGTGGATCGTATTCTGGCTCGTCGGTTTTAGTAACGCTGTAAACTTAACGGATGGTTTAGACGGGTTATCAACGAGTACGACGATTATTGCGAACGGCGCATTTTTAGCAATTGCGTGGTTACATTCAGAAAAAGAAATTATTTTATTTTTATCGATACTAATTGGAGCACAACTCGGATTTTTACTATTTAACAAATATCCAGCGAAAGTATTTATGGGAGACACTGGATCTTTAGCACTCGGTGGGATTGTCGGTATCGTATCGATTATGTTAAACAACAGTTTATTACTGCTTTTAGTCGGTATCATATTCGTCATCGAAACAGCATCCGTCATTATACAAGTCGTATCATTTAAAACGACAGGTAAACGTGTATTTAAAATGACGCCGATTCACCACCACTTTGAATTGTCTGGATGGAATGAACGTAAAATTGTATTCGTATTTTCATTCGTTGGTTTAATTTTTGGTCTAATTGGTATTTTAATCGGAGGCTAAATTATGAAAGAAATCGAATCATTTAAACATAAAAAGGTGCTCGTTTTAGGTTACGGTCGTAGTGGTCGTAGTGCGATAGAAGCACTGTTTAAACTCGGTGCAGACATCACACTTACTACGAGTGAAGTACTCGTTGAAGAGAGTGTTATAAATCATTTAAAACAAATGAATGTGAAAGTCGTCGATGGTCATCATCCAGAGCATCTATTAAACGACACAGAGTTAATCGTTAAAAATCCAGGTATTCCGTATACGATTCCTTTTTTACAGGAAGCTTTAAAACGCAATATTAAAATTATTACTGAAGTAGAACTTGCGTATTTAATCACAGATAATGAGATTATTGGTATTACCGGAACGAACGGAAAAACGACGGTAACAGAACTCGTTGGTAGACTACTCACTGACGGAAACCGTACTCCAATTTTATGCGGGAACATCGGATATCCAGCAAGCCAAGCGGCGCTTGAAGAACAGTCAGACGAACTCGTAATGGAATTGTCTAGCTTTCAATTAATGGGTATCGATACGTTTAGACCGAATATCGCAGTATTTACTAACATATATGAAGCGCATCTCGATTATCATAAAGATTTAAATGAGTATCAATCAGCGAAACTATCTCTGATGAAAAATATGACAGACACAGACATTGTTATTTTTAATCAATCTCAAAGACATTTTGTCGAACGTAAAGATGTGAAGAGTAACGTTTACTTCTTCAGTATCGATGAGGAAGCAGATGCATATGTAAAAGATAATTGGATATATGTTTTCGGTACAAAAATTATAAATATCGAAGAGATTCTGTTAAAAGGTCCACATAACTTAGAGAATATCCTTGCGAGTTTACTCGTTGCACATTTAAAAAATGTACCGATCGAGCATATGAAATACGTTTTAACGACGTTTAAAGGTATCGAGCACCGTATGGAATTCGTCGATGAAAAACTCGGCATGAGATTTTATAACGATTCTAAAGCGACGAACGCGCTCGCGACGACATTTGCATTAGATAGCTTTAATACGCCGACGATTTGGATTGCTGGTGGATTAGACCGTGGACAAGATTTTAAAGAACTTCTTCCACATTTAAAGCATGTAAAACTCGGTATCGTATTTGGTGAAACGAAAGAAAAGCTAAAGCAATTTTTAAATGAAAACAATATCGAAGTGATTGAAACAGATAATCCATTCACAGCTGTCGACGTTGTCAAAGCACATGGCAATCGGGGAGACAAAGTACTATTTTCACCAGCGTGTGCGAGTTGGGATCAGTATCCTGATTTTGAGACGCGTGGCCGACATTTTAAAGAAGCAGTTCATCAATTATAAAAAGGAGGGGACACGATGAGTGAAGATTTTAACGTAGATGATTTAAAAAAGAAGTTAAAAAAGAATCATACGACTAAAAAAGATAAGAAGCATACACACACTGACGATGTCCCCTCATTTAAAACGGAACTTGAAGTCATAGAAGCACTCGTTCAGGAAGGTGTTATAACACTACAACAAGACGAAGTGACAAAGAGTGACGAAGACACGTTAGATCCGTCTTTAATTGAAGACTATCGCGATGAAGAAAAAGATGCACCTTCATTCGAATATGAGTCTCTTGAAGATGAAAAACAGACTCTAAAAGAGCGATTTAAATCCGTTAAAAAACCACAGTTATCACTACCAAATTTAAATTATAAAAAACTTATATTACTTATTGGAATTGCGCTCGTTTTAATTACGATAGCTACATATTTAATATCCAGTCTATCTGATATTAAAGAAGTTGAAATTGTCGGGAATGAAAACATCACCGACAAAGAAATACTAGATAGAAGCGGTATAGACACAGGACAAAAAATGTACTTGCTTCAGTCAAATAAATCTGAAGATAAAGTAAAAGTTTTACCGATTATACAGTCAATTGACATCGAACGTGAATGGCCAAATAAAGTTATTATAAATGTTAAAGAACATAACGTCGTTGGCTTTATTGAAAGTAACCGAAACTATTATCCAGTACTCGAAAACAAACGCGTATTAAGAGGATTTCATATGGAACCTGTAGATGCACCGATTATCCATTTCTTTGAAGGCAAAGAATTCGACGCACTTGTCGATAGTTTAAACGATGTCAATCCAGAGATGTTACGAATGATTTCTGAGATATATTATCGACCGTATGATGAATCATATACGAGAATTCAAGTACTTATGAATAACGGTCAGGAAATTATCGCAGACTATACGACATTTGGTGAGAAAATCAACTACTTTAATGGAATGCGCGAATCTATTGGAGATAATGAGGGGATTATCGATTTAGAAGTGAGTAATGCGTTTATTCCGTATAACACTGAAGAAGCTAGGCGTGTGAAGCGCGACATGTCAAGTATTCCAAGACATGTACCTTATATCGAAGATATAAACGAAAGCCTAGATGTGATAAAGAAATCACTTGAAAAAATCGAAACATCAACAGATTAGTGAAAAGTTTCATTTATTTAACTGATTTAGTTCACAATTCGCTTTATATAAGGTAAACTATAGGATAGATTATTCTGAAAAGATTGGGAGGCATTCAGGTGAAGGAACAATATTATGTTGCCCTAGATGTAGGGTCCTCGAGTGTTAAAATCGTGATCGGAGAGAAATTTCACGATGGTGTAAATATTATTGGTACTGGCCAAACCTTCACTGATGGCGTATCAAAGGGTATGATTCGAGATTTTGATCTCGCTAAAAGTGGAATTATAGATACAGTGAAAAAAGCAGAACTAATAGCAAATATAGATATTGACGAAGTATTTTTAAAAGTTCCAATAACGAATTCTGATGTCATATTTACAACAGAAACGTTAAGATTCTCTGGTAAAGATACAGAAATCGATGGAGAACTCATCGAAGAATTACTTGAAAATATTCGCTTTAAAGAAATTTCAACAGATCAAGAAATTGTCACAGTATTCCCTGTATCATTTGTCGTTGATGATTTACATGAAGTCGAAGATCCTAAAGGGATTATCGCTAGAGAAAGTCTCACTGTGAAAGCTGGTATCATCGCTGTAGATCGTACGTTATTCTTAAACATGGGTAACTGTGCGGCAGAAGCAGGATTAGATATCGTAGACGTTACTTCAGACGCATACAACTACTCACATATTTTAACAGAGGCTGAAATTGAACTTGGCGCAGTCGTTATGGATATCGGAGCTGACTTAACACAGTACGCTTACTATAAAGATGGAGCGTTAAAATATGCAGGCGTTATCCCTGCAGGTGGTAACACGATTACTGAAGTCATTGCGAGAGAGTTTAATACAGACTTCCATTATGCAAACCGTGCAAAAGAGCAATATGGTCATGCATTTTATGAAAGAGCACCAGAAGGTGAGCGCGTCGTCTTCCCACAAAATAACGGTGATAAAGACGTCGAAGTGAGTGCGAAAGATTTATCTGACGTCATCGAAGTGACTCTTGAAGATATGTTTATGGAAATCTTTAGAGAACTCGGTGAAGCGAATATCGACGATATTAGCGGTGGATTCGTCATTACAGGTGGTACAGCAAACATGAGAGGAATTAGAGATTTACTACTCGATATTGTTTCTGAAAAAGTACGTGTTCATATCCCAACACAAATGGGTGCGAGAAAACCTGAATTCACGAGTGCAATCGCTACAGTTGAAAGCGGTATTCGTTTTGATGAACTCCTCGATTATGTTACAATTGATAATCATGAAGAAGATTATGACAGAGATGACAACGAACCAATTGTAGAAGAAGAAAAACAGTCGATTTTCCCTTCTCTATTTAGAGAAAGAAAAGAGAAAAATCAAAATGTAGAAGTCGAAGAAGACGTTGAATATGAGTCAGACGACGACCGATACGAAGAAGACGAACACGACGATTACGAACGTGAAATCGTTGAAACGTCAGATGTTAAAAATGACCCGCCGAAAGAAAAAGAGAAATCTGATTTTGGTGGATTTATGAAAAAAGTATTTAAGAATTTATTTGAGTAATTAAAATTTGGGAGGATATGGTGAGATGTTAGAATTTGAAACTGGTTTTAACCATCAAGCATCTATTAAAGTAATCGGTGTCGGTGGCGGAGGAAACAACGCAGTAAACCGAATGATCGATGAAGGTATGCAAAATGTTGAATTTATTGCAGTTAACACAGACGGACAAGCTTTAAACTTATCAAAAGCAGAATCTAAAATCCAAATTGGAGAAAAATTAACACGTGGATTAGGTGCTGGAGCGAACCCTGAAATTGGTAAAAAAGCTTCAGAAGAATCACGTGAACAAATCGAAGACGCAATTCAAGGTGCGGACATGGTATTCGTCACTGCAGGTATGGGTGGCGGAACTGGTACTGGAGCAGCACCAGTCGTTGCGAAAATCGCAAAAGAAATGGGAGCTTTAACAGTTGGTGTTGTAACACGCCCATTCTCTTTTGAAGGTAGAAAACGTCAAACACAAGCAGCTGCAGGTGTAGAACAAATGAAAGCTGCTGTAGATACATTAATCGTTATCCCAAATGACAGATTACTCGATATCGTTGACAAATCAACACCGATGATGGAAGCATTTAAAGAAGCGGATAACGTATTACGTCAAGGGGTTCAAGGTATTTCAGACCTCATCAGCGTAAGCGGTGAAGTAAACTTAGACTTTGCGGACGTTAAGACGATTATGACAGACAAAGGTTCTGCATTAATGGGTATCGGTGTCGCAAGTGGTGAAAACCGTGCGGTTGAAGCGGCTAAAAAAGCAATCTCAAGTCCATTACTTGAAACTTCAATCGTCGGTGCACAAGGTGTGTTAATGAACATCACTGGTGGCGAAAACTTATCACTGTTCGAAGCTCAAGAAGCTGCGGACATCGTTCAAGACGCTGCAGACGAAGATGTAAACATGATCTTCGGTACAGTAATCAACCCTGAGCTTGAAGATGAGTTAGTAATTACAGTTATCGCAACAGGCTTTAACGAAAAGTCAGTATCAAGAGGTCCTGAACGTCCAGTTCAACAAGAACGTAGACAGGCACCTTCATTCGAAGAAAAAGAAAGAGAAGATTCATTCATCAACTTAGATGAGCGTTCAAATTCTGAACAATCATATGATAGTTCTGATAGAAAATCTTCTTTAGATAACGAACCAGACGTACCATCGTTTATTAGAGGACGTCGTAGTCGTAGAAGATAAGACATTCACTTACGGAGATATTGACATCAATATCTCCGTTTTTGTCTATTAGGAGATAGATACGCGTGTTTAAAAATTATAATCATTATGTAGGTTACAATTCAGACGATTTAGTGTTTGGATATACGAAACGGACAAATGGTCTAAGTGACTATCCAAAAAATGCATTTAATATGGCGCTATATATCGGAGATGATCCGGATAATGTACACAATCATCAACAACTTTTAAGTGAAGAAATCGGATTTGAACGCTCAGATTTTGTGATTCCAATTCAAACGCATGAAAACAAAGTGTATGAAGTAAAAAAAGCGGATGCCGGGACAAATGTAGATGCGTTAACAGATAACATATATGGTATTGACGCTCTATATACATATGAAAGAAATATCGTACTCGGTATGAATTACGCAGACTGTCCACCGATTTATGTGTACAGCGTAGCGAATAGCTTTTTAGGCTTAGCGCATGCAGGATGGAAGGGAACGCGTGGGAACGTATTAAAAAACCTTTTAGATCAATACGACGGAGATATCGATGATCTACGCGTCGTCATTGGGGTTGCGATTAACGGTGATTATTATGAAGTTGATGATGCGGTCGTCAACGATTCGTTTTTAGTGGCTAAAGAAGCAGTGACTCCATTAGGTAACGATAAATTTTTACTCGATTTAAAAACTGCAAATAAACACCAAGCACTCGATTACGGTATAAAAGAATCGAACATTCACGTCACACCAATCGGTACGGAAAGTGAAGAATTCTTTTCATATCGATTAGATGATCAACCGACGGGACGTGCTTTAGGGTTTATTGGAAGGAGATTATAATTGAATAAAGATAATTATTTAAAAGTAAAAGAAGAAGTCAATAATCAAGCGACGATTATCGCTGTGACTAAATATCATACTGTTGAAGATGCGCTAGAAGCATACGACGCTGGCGTGAGAGACTTTGGAGAAAATAGAATTGAAGGATTTAACGAAAAAAGAGTCGCACTTCCAGAGGATGCGAATGTGCACTTTATCGGAACACTTCAATCGAGAAAAGTTAAAGATGTCATAGAAAATCTATATTATTTACACTCATTAGAGCGAGAATCTATCGCGAAACGTATTGAACAATATAGCTCGCATGATGTAAAATGTTTTATACAGGTAAATGTGTCAGGAGAAGAGACGAAACATGGTTTAAAACCTGAAGACGTCAAAGATTTTGTAACGAAAGTATCAAAATATGATCACGTTAAAGTGATTGGACTCATGACGATGGCACCTGAAACAGACAACGTGGAAGAAATTAGAAATGTGTTTAAACAGTTAAGAGAACTTAGAGATGATTTACAAAAGGAATTTAAAGATCTTACTGAGTTAAGTATGGGAATGAGTAACGACTATAAAATTGCACTTGAAGAAGGTGCGACATTTATTAGACTCGGTAGTAAAATTATGGGAAAATAGGTGATTCAAATGGCTCTACAATTTTTTAAAAGATTTATTCGTAATCGAATCTGAAGATATGGATGAAATTGAAACAGAACCAAAGCAAGAAGCTGAACTTAAAGAACAGCCAAAAGTAGAAAAGAAAAGTAAAGTCACAGCAGTCGATTTTTCTGAAAAAACAAAGAGAAGCCGTAAACCGAAAATTGAGGCAAGAGAGCACCGTGAAGTGAGTGAGCCAGTAGTAAAACAAGGGGGAAACGTTGACATGAGTAAAATTAATACAAAAGTATGTCTGTTTGAACCATATGTATTTGGTGAAACTCAAGATATCGCGGATCAATTAAAAAATAATCAAACAGCACTTGTGAACTTATCAAAACTCGATAAAGTATCCAAAAAGAGAATTATCGACTTTTTAAGTGGAACAGTGTATGCTTTAGAAGGCGATATTCAAAAAGTTGGAGCTGACATTTTCTTATGTACACCAAACTCTGTTGGTGTCGAAGGTGTTATTTCGGAGAAAAATGACTCTGACTTAATGTAAGGAGTTTTTACTGTGGACCAATCAACAGCGATAAATATACTGACAACAGTAGTTAAAATATATTCGATATTATGGCCAATTTTTACTTGGGGATTCATCATTTACATACTATCTAGTTGGATTCCAGGTTTAAGAGAGTCATCATTTGGTGAGTTACTCGGTAAAATATATGAACCGTTACTTTCACCGCTGAGAAATATAATTCCACCAATCGGTAGGTATGATCGATATTTCTACCGATCTTTTTAATTATTATATT
>NZ_CAVG010000121.1 GCF_000438455.1 Nosocomiicoccus massiliensis | reverse complement strand
ACCGATCTTTTTAATTATTATATTCCAGTTATTTAACTTTGGTATGCGTCAAATATTTGTATCGTTATATAATATGTTAATGTAAGAGATATTGTTACAATATCTCTTTTTTATTTCGCCATTAGGAGTTATATTATGGAATCCCTATTTCAACATTTTAGACAAGAAGAAAAAGAAAAGATTATTTTTTACTATAGTAAATTTGAAATCGCGTCGAGAGATTATTATCCTGTATTACTCGATTTTACTGATCCAAGAGAACGTAAAATTATCGAAAGTATTAGCGGACGTTTCCCTGATATAAAAATTGAATATTACGGTGGGGGTAGTGAAGATAACCACGAACGCAAACGTGTCTTACTCGTTCCAGAAATGTTAGAAGTCTCTCGAGATGATTTTGAAATTGAGACGGTAGAGTTACATTATCCAGAAAAATTTGTGACGCTAACACATCGTAATATTTTAGGTGCGATGATGAATGTCGGCGTCGACCGTAGTAAACTCGGTGACATTATTCTTTCAGATCATATACAATTTGCGATCGATAAAAACTTCTTTGATTTATTTACATCAGAACTTACGACGATAAAAAACGCACCGATCGAACTCGTTAAAATTCCTAATGATGAATTTTTAAGCGCAGTCTCGAATACGACGAAACATTCGATAATCGTCTCATCGTTTCGTTTAGATGTGATCGTATCAGAAGTGTTAAAAGAAGGACGTGCAAAAAGTAAAAATCGTATCACGCGAGAGAAAGTTAAAGTCAACCATGCACTCGTGACAGATCCGAGTTTCCAAGTCGAACTTGAAGACGTAATCAGTGTGAGAGGTTTTGGAAGATTTATCGTGAGTGAGTTTATTCATGAAACGAGAAAAGGGAAGTCGAGAATCGAAGTTTTAGTGTATGAAGACTAGTTTCAATATGGTTTGACAATAGTCTGAAATTTTTGCATAATGTTATTAATGTATTAGACACGCAATATATTGACTTTTTTAAAGCGACTAGAGGACGGTGAAAGCTCTAGAAAATAAATATATTGATATCACTAATATGATAATTATATAAATATATAAATGAGTGGGCTCTTTATGAGTCAATTAGGGTGGTAACACGGTGAAATCGTCCCTTTTTGACTTGTAAAGAGTTTTTAATTTATTAGGAGGAAATATAAGAATGGATTACAAAGACACGCTACTTATGCCGCATACGGATTTTAAAATGCGCGGCGGATTAACACAAAAAGAGCCAGAAATGCAAAAACGCTGGCACGAAATGGATTTATATAATAAAAAATTGGAATTAAATAAAGGGAATGAACCGTTCGTATTACACGACGGACCACCATATGCTAACGGTGCGATTCATATGGGACACGCGTTAAATAAAATCGTAAAAGATATCATTAACCGTAACAAACAAATGCAAGGATATTACACACCATATGTACCTGGATGGGATACGCACGGTTTACCAATCGAGCAAGCACTGACAAATAAAGGTGTCGACCGCAACAAAATGTCAGTGAGTGAATTCCGTAAAAAATGTGAAGCATTCGCAAACGAACAAGTACAAGGTCAAATGACAGGATTTATGCGTATGGGTATCGACGGAGAGTGGGATAACCCGTATTTAACATATAAACCAGAATTTGAAGCATCACAAGTACGTGTCTTAAAAGATATGGTGGAGCGTGGCTTAATTTACCGTGGTAAAAAACCAGTGTACTGGTCACCTGTATCAGAATCGAGTTTAGCTGAAGCGGAACTTGAATATAAAGACAAGCGTTCACCGTCAATTTACGTGACGTTCAAAGTAGAAAACGGTAATGAAGTAATTGAAAACGGCGTAAACTTAGTCATTTGGACGACAACTCCGTGGACGATTCCCTCAAACTTAGCAATCGCTGTTCACCCTGAACTGAATTATGTTCAGTTTGATTATGAAGGTGAAGCGTACGTCATTGCTGAAGAATTACTTGACACGTATTTAGAAGCAGTCGAGTGGGATAAAGAAAAAGTCGCTCGTATGAAAGAATTTAAAGGTTCTGAAATCGAACGCGTCGAAGCAAAGCACCCACTATTTGATCGTATGAGTCTCGTTATTTTAGGAGATCACGTAACGACTGACGGCGGTACTGGACTTGTCCATACAGCACCTGGTCACGGGGATGACGACTATAAAGTTGCACAAAAATATAATCTTGAAATTTTATCTCCAGTAGATAACAAAGGTGTATTTACTGAAGAAGCAGGCAAATATGAAGGATTATACTATGACGATGCAAACAAAGTAATTGGTGAAGACTTAGATGAAGCTGGCGCATTAGTTAAACTACAGTTCATTACGCACTCCTATCCACATGACTGGCGTTCTAAAACACCGGTAATCTTCCGTGCAACACCACAGTGGTTTGCGTCAATCGAAAACGTCCGTGAAGAAATTTTAGAAGCATTAAACAACACGAAATTCCAAGTTGAGTGGAATAGAGAACGTATGTATAACATGATTAAAAACCGTGGAGACTGGGTCATTTCACGTCAACGTGTTTGGGGTGTACCACTTCCATTCTTCTATGCTGAAAATGGAGAAGCAATCGTAGACCCAGAAGTAATGGAACACGTTGCAAGCCTTTTTGAAACACACGGAAGTAACGTTTGGTTTGAGTGGGATGCAAAAGACTTATTACCAGAAGGATTTACGCACGAAGGTTCTCCAAACGGTACGTTTGAAAAAGAAACAGATATTATGGACGTCTGGTTTGACTCTGGATCTACTCATAGAGGGGTACTCGATTATAGAGATTACTTAACGTATCCTTCAGACTTATACTTTGAGGGTTCTGACCAATATAGAGGTTGGTTTAACTCTTCACTGATTACAAGTGTCGCAACGCGCGGTGTATCACCATACAAAGAGTTATTATCACACGGATTCGTCATGGACGGAGAAGGTAAGAAGATGTCAAAATCACTCGGTAACGTTGTAGATCCTACGAAAATTATGAACCAAATGGGTGCAGACATCATTCGTCTCTGGGCATTCTCAAGTGACTTCGAAGAAGACGTACGTATTTCTGACGACATTTTAAAACAAGTGTCAGACGTATACCGTAAAATCCGTAACACGATGAGATTCCTACTCGGTAACTTAAACGACTTTAACGTTGAAACAGACAAAGTTGCCTATGACGATTTATACGACGTCGATAAATATATGTACAACAAATTTACTAAGTTTTATAACGAAACGAGAGATAACTACGACGCGTATAACTATATTACAATCTACCAGTCGTTACAGAACTTCATCAACGTAGACTTATCAAACTTCTACTTAGATTATGCAAAAGATATTTTATATATCGAAAAAGAAGATTCTTTAGTAAGACGTAGTGTACAAACAGTGTTACACCGTATTTTAGAAGATTTAACAAAAGTGTTAGCACCAGTGCTCGTTCACACTGCAGAAGATATTTACGACCATACACCACACCGTACAGCTGCAAGTATCCACTTAACACACTTTAGTGACAAAGAAGATGTCGATGAGAAAGTATTAGAACAGTGGGCACAAATTATGGCGGTACGTGATGACGTTTATAAAGCGTTAGAAGTGGCACGTAACGAAAAAGTCATCGGTAAATCACTCGATGCGAAAGTGACGTTAACATTACCTGAAGGATTAACAAAAGACAGCATCAATTCAGAGTTCACACAGCTCTTTATCGTTTCGCAAGTTGAAATCGTCGATGAGTTAACAGACGGTACAGCATATCAAAACACGACAGTTAAAGTAGAGCATGCTGAAGGTGAAAAATGTGCACGTTGCTGGAACTATAAAACAGACAGAAACCTCGTGAGCGGTAAAGATGATATTTGTGATCGTTGCCGTACTGTTGTTGGAGAAAACTAGGTGAGACGATGAAAAACTATCGAATTATTCCGATGAGTATTTTCGGTATCGGTATATTGGCACTTGACCAAATTACAAAATTCCTCGTAGTTAAATACATGGACTACGGGGAATCGATACCAATCATCCAAAACTTCTTATCGATCACGTCACATAGAAATAGTGGCGCAGCGTGGGGCATGTTACAAGGTAAAATGTGGTTGTTCTACATTATAACTGTATTCGTCATAATCATGCTGTTATATTTTTATAAAAAAGAAGCGACGGATGATTTACTATTACAAATATCACTGACAATGCTAATTGCAGGAGCATTAGGGAATTTTATCGACCGTGTATTATTTCAAGAAGTGGTCGATATGATCGATACGATGATTTTCTCATATGACTTCCCGATATTTAACGTTGCAGATTCAAGTTTAACAATTGGAGTCATACTCATGCTATTTCAATTCTTTACAGATCGTGGTGAACAAAGTGAAAATTAAAACCGAAGAAAAAGATGTCAACGTACGTATCGACAAATTGTTGCTCGATTACGTCGAAGATAGTTCTCGTACTGAAATTCAGAACCGTTTAAAAGAAGGTAATATTACTGTTAACGGAGACGTTGTGAAACCGAATTATAAGGTGAAACTTGATGACGTGATCGAAGTATTTGAACGTGAAGTAGAAGATGTCGATATTATACCTGAAGATTTAAATTTAAATATCGTATATGAAGATGATAGCGTTGCAGTCGTCTATAAACCGTCCGGGATGGTTGTTCATCCGTCAGCTGGACATAAAAGTAACACGCTCGTCAACGGTTTAATGTATGCGCTCGATTCACTTTCAGGCATTAACGGAGAGTATCGCCCAGGTATCGTTCATAGAATCGATAAAGATACGAGTGGGCTGTTAATGGTCGCTAAAAACGATGTTGCACATCGCGATTTAAGTGACCAGTTAAAAGAAAAAACTGTCGACAGAAGATACGTTGCACTCGTTCACGGTGATATTCCACATAATAAAGGAACAATTGACGCACCGATTGGACGTAACAAAGAAAAGCGTCAACAAATGGCTGTCGTCGACGATGGAAAAGATGCGGTGACGCATTTTAACGTATTAGAACGTTTTAATGGATACACGTTAATCGAAGCGATTTTAGAGACGGGTCGTACACACCAAATTCGTGTTCATATGGATTATATTGGGTATCCAATCGTTGGAGATCCCGTATACGGAAGAAAGACAAAATTCGATACAGATGGACAATTACTGCATGCGAAAACAATTGGCTTTACGCATCCCGTTTCGAAAGAACGACTGAGTTTTTCATCTGAATTACCAGAACAATTTAAAACAGTATTAGAAGAATTACGTTTAGAAAAAAGTTAATGGATTATGTTGACAAATAGTTTAAATAAGACTATTATAATAAGCAACATAATTAAATACTTATGTGTCTTTAAAATTGGTCCCGTGAGGCCAAAAAGACATGATGAAACGTATATATATAATACTCGCACTATGTGCGAGTTTACTGACGCGTATACTCATGTCTTTGGCATGAGTATTTTTTTATGATTATTAGGAGGATGCCAAATGGCAAGAACTGTTTTAGATGAACAAGGAATCAATAGAAGTTTAACGAGAATGTCACACGAAATACTCGAGAGGTATAAAGGAAGTAGTGACGTCGTACTACTTGGTATTCGAAGACGCGGTGAGCACCTTGCAAACCGAATGCGAGACAAGATTGAAACAATCGAAGGAGAAGCGGTTGCAGGCGGTACGATTGACATTAAAAACTTTAGAGATGACACAGCGAGAAGTGAAAACACTGAAGGGTTAGACACTGACAGTGATTTAAATGATAAGCACGTCGTCTTAGTCGATGATGTCATGCAAACGGGTCGAACGATTCGAGCAGCAATAGACGCAATTATGTTCCACCATAGACCAAAGACGATTTCACTCGCAGTACTCGTTGACCGAGGTCATAGAGAGTTACCGATACGACCAGACTTCGTCGGTAAAAACATTCCGACACGAAAAGAAGAAGAAGTCGTCGTTAAAATCGAGGAAATCGACGGTGAAAACTCAGTTTCAATTTCTTAATCTAAAACTACTCCTACAATAATCTTAAAACCGGAGGCATATACTATGAAAAACTTATTATCAATGGACAACGTATCACCAAGAGAGATTTACGAAATTATTACACGCGCACAAGAAATCAAAAAAGGCGACTACAAAAAATTCGACACAGACAAAACGGTATGTAACTTATTCTTTGAAACGTCAACACGTACAAAATCAAGCTTTGAAATGGCTGAATTTAGACTTGGTATGCACGCAATTCCTTTTGAAGTGTCACAATCAGCAGTTCAAAAAGGTGAATCGTTATACGACACGTGTAAAACACTTGAAGCAATCGGTGTAGATGCACTTGTCATTAGACACCCTGATAATAAGTACTACGAGCAATTAGAAGGCATTAACATTCCAATCGTAAACGGTGGAGACGGAAGCGGAAGCCACCCATCACAATCGCTACTCGATATGATGACAATTTACGAACACCACGGCAGAATCCACGGGTTAAAAATCGTAATCGTTGGAGACATCGTTCATTCACGCGTAGCGAAATCAAACGCAACAGCACTTCGTAAAATGGGCGCAGACGTTTACTTCTCAGGTCCAGAAGAGTACCAAGATCACTCACTTGGAGTGCCTTACATGGAATTAGACGAAGCGATTGAAGTCTGTGACGTCGTCATGATGTTACGTGTACAAAACGAACGTCACGACAGAAAAATGTTATTATCAAACATCGAGTACAACCAAAGATACGGTATTAACCAAGCACGCGTTGCACGCATGAAAGATGACGCTATCTTAATGCACCCAGCACCAATGAACCGCGGTGTAGAAATTACTGACGAATGTGTAGAAGGAGATAAGAGTGTTATCTTCGAACAAATGGCAAACGGTGTGTTTATCAGAATGAGTATTTTAGAAAGAGTTCTTGAAGGAGAGAAATCTAGTGCTTTTAACACAAGCGAAGTTATTGTTAGATAATGACTTCATCACAAAAGATGTATTAATCGAAGACGGTATTATCACAAAAATTGCGGATTCAATCGAGCAAGAAGGTCACGAAGTTATCGACTTAAACGGTAAATTATTAACACCAGGACTCGTCGATGTTCACGTTCACTTTAGAGAACCAGGCTTTGAACATAAAGAAACGATTAAAACAGGATCTTTAGCAGCAGCACGTGGAGGATTTACAACAGTATGTCCGATGCCAAATACAAACCCGATTATCGATAGCGTTGAAACACTCGACAAAGTTAACGAAATTATCGAGCGTGACGCAGTCATTCGCGTGTTACCTTACGTATCGATTACTGAAGGGTTAAGTGGAGAAAAGCTCGTCGACTTTGACGGGTTAAAAGAACACGGTGCATTCGCATTTACTGATGACGGTGTCGGTGTCCAAACAGCAAAAGTTATGTATGAAGGTATGAAAAAAGCAGCAGCGATTAATATGCCGATCGTTGCACATACTGAAGATAACTCACTCGCAGGGACTGGTGCGGTTCATGAAGGTGACGTATCAGAAAGACTCGGCGTCGAAGGAATTCCAAGTCTTGCAGAGTCTACACAAATCGCACGTGACGTATTACTTGCTGAAGCAGCAGGGTGCCACTATCACGTATGTCACGTGTCAACGAAAGAATCTGTTCGTGTCATTCGCGACGCAAAACGTGCGGGCATTAAAGTGACAGCTGAAGTGACACCACACCACTTAGTGTTAGACGAAAGTGACTTCACTGAACTCGACCCAAACTTCAAAATGAACCCGCCACTACGTGGTAGCGATGACCGTGAAGCGTTAATTGAAGGCCTACTCGACGGTACGATTGACTTTATCGCAACAGACCATGCGCCTCATCATAAAGATGAAAAAGCAGCTGGTGTCGAGAAAGCTCCATTTGGAATCGTCGGTATTGAGCATGCGTTCCAATTACTCTATACGAAGCTCGTTAAAACAGGTGTATTCACGTTACAACAACTTGTAGATTTCATGACAGTTAAACCAAGTAACGTCTTTAACTTAGATAGCGGTGAGATTAAAGAAGGAAAACTCGCAGATTTAACAGTGATTGATTTAGAAGATAACGTAACGATAACTGAAGGTGGATTCGTATCTAAAGCGAGCAACTCACCATTTATTGGTGAGGAATTAGAGTCAGATATTTTCATGACAATTTGCGACGGTAAAATCGTCTACGAAAAATAATAGGAGTGTCGACATGAATCACTTACTCAGTGTAAAATCTCAAGAAGAAATTGCACATAACATATACAAAATGGTGATCCATGGCCCGATTACAAGTAAAATGAAAACGCCAGGTCAGTTTGCACATATTCGTGTAAACGAGACTTCGGCGTTTATGCTGAGACGTCCGATATCTATATCGGACGTTGATGCTGTCAATGAGACTTTTACAATTGTATATCGTGCCGGTGGAAAAGGGACTACAGAATTATCGAAATTAAAAGCTGGAGACAACGTAGATGTGTTAGCACCTCTTGGAAATGGTTTTCCAGTAGAAGATGCAAATCACGTTTTAATCGTCGGTGGAGGTATTGGTGTACCACCACTACTTGAGTTAACAAAGCAATTACATAAACGCGGCGTAAAAACGACACACGTATTAGGCTTTAGTTCTAAGCGTGAAGTCTTTTATGAAGAAGAGTTTAGCCGTTACGGAGACACATATATCGCAACAGTCGATGGTAGTTACGGCACAAAAGGATATGTCACAGACGTCATCGACACGTTAGATACTAAGTTCGATAAATTTTATTCTTGTGGACCAAAAGTGATGTTAAAAGTGTTAAGTGACACGTTAGATATGGATGGATACATTTCATTAGAAGAGCGTATGGGATGTGGATTTGGTGCGTGTTACGCATGTGTTGCTGATAAAGAAGACGGCACGCAAGTGAAATTATGTGTCGACGGTCCAGTATTTAAAAAAGGAGAGATCATTTTATGAGTTTAAACGTAGAATTACCAGGTCTCTCTTTAAAAAACCCGATTATGCCAGCTTCTGGTTGCTTTAGTTTTGGTGAAGAGTACAGTCAGTTTTACGACCTTTCTAAACTCGGCGCGATTATGATTAAAGCGACAACAGTTGAACCACGTAAAGGGAATCCAACGCCGAGAGTAGCTGAAACAGATTCAGGCATGTTAAATGCGATTGGACTACAAAATCCAGGTTTAGACCACGTATTAGAACATGAACTTAAATATTTAGAACAGTTTGATGTACCGTTAATCGCTAACGTAGCTGGAACGACAATCGAAGACTATGTGGAAGTCGCAAAACGTATTTCAAAAGCGAAAAACGTACATGCTTTAGAGTTAAACATTAGTTGTCCAAACGTTAAAGCAGGTGGGATCCAGTTCGGTACGAACCCTGAGATGGCGTACAACTTAACTAAAGCAGTATACGAAGTGTCAGAAGTACCAGTTTACGTTAAGCTTTCACCAAACGTCACGTCAATCGTCGATATGGCGATGGCAGTTAAAGATGTATGTGATGGTCTCACGATGATTAACACACTCGTCGGTATGCGACTTGATAATAATGGCCAACCGATTATTAGTAATATTACGGGTGGTTTATCTGGTCCAGCAATTAAACCAGTTGCGTTAAACATGGTTTACCAAGTGAAAAAAGCATTACCAGATATGCCTGTCATCGCGATGGGTGGCGTCACGGACGTGCAAGACGTCATCGACTTTATTTCAGTCGGGGCAGATGCGGTCGCAGTTGGTACAGCAAACTTCACAGATCCGATGACTTGTCCGAAATTAATAGACGGACTTGAAGCATACTTAAAAAACACAAACATTAAACATATACACGACTTAAAAGGGAGAACGCTCTAGGAGGATACAATGAATACACCAATTATTGCACTTGACTTTAATCGTTATGAAGAGGTCGAAAACTTCTTAAAACAATTCGATGAAAAACTATACGTTAAAGTTGGTATGGAATTATATATGCTTGAAGGGCATAACGTCATTAAAGAAATTCGCGCGATGGGACATGATTTATTTTTAGATTTAAAACTTCATGATATCCCGAACACTGTGTCACGTACGATGGCAGGACTTGGCCGTTTAGACGTACAAATGGTAAACGTACATGCACGCGGTGGAAGTGAAATGATGAGACGTGCAAACGAAAGCTTTAAAGAATATAATCCAGACGGAATTTGTATTGCAGTTACTGAGTTAACGAGTACAAACGAACATATGGTTGAACACGAACTTCAGTCAAAATTATCGTTAAGAGATTCAGTGCTAAACTTAGCACAACTCACATACGACGCTGGTTTAGATGGGGTTGTTTCATCTCCATTAGAAAGTCAAATGCTACACGACAAAATTGGTCCAGACTTTTTAACAATTACACCGGGGATTCGACTAAAAGAGAGTCAAACAGACGACCAAGTACGTATCGTAACACCAGACGAAGCGAGAAGACTCGGTTCAAACTATATCGTAGTAGGTCGTCCGATTACTCAGTCAGACAATCCAGTTGAAAGTTATCATAAAATCAAAGCAATGTGGGAGGGGAAATAATGAGTAAGCGTGTATCAGAAATTTTATTAGATATCGAAGCGGTTAAAATCCAACCGAACGATCCATTCACATGGGCAAGTGGCATTAAATCTCCAATCTACTGTGATAACCGTAAAACGATAGGATTCCCGAAAGAAAGAAAAGAACTTATTACGTTATTCATTGAAAAGATTAAAGAAAATTATAGCGACGTTAAAGTTATCGCCGGTACAGCAACCGCTGGGATTCCTCATGCAGCATTTTTAGCAGCAGGCCTCGACTTACCGATGGTGTACGTCCGCGGTGAAAAGAAAAAGCACGGTGCAGGAAAGCAAATCGAAGGCGGCGACGTCAAAGGTAAAAAAGTGATTTTAATCGAAGACCTATTCTCAACAGGCGGCTCAAGCTTAAAAGCAGCAGACGCTTTAAAAGAAGCTGGCGCTGAAGTCATTTCTGTGATGAGTGTATTTAGTTATGAACTAGACGTACTAAAAGAAAACTTTGAAGCAGCAGGATTAGAATACGCAAGTTTAAGCACGATCGACGAAATGCTTGAACTATGCGAAGAAACAAACAGACTCAGTGAAGCAGACATCGAAGTCGTTAAAAACTTTAGAGATAATTTATAAAATGAAAGAACTCGGCCATTGCGCCGAGTTCTTCTTTTTTTGTTGGTTTTGGTGCGTATTGATGGGGGGTTGATGTGATTTCGTACGTTTGGATGCGGGAATCGTCGGTGAAAGATCGGTCTCGCCGTCGATAAGCTGAATCGTCGGTGAAATGAAAAGTTAACCGTCGCTAATAAGGAAATCGTCGGTGAAAATTCAGTTCGCCGACGGTAACGGTCGAATCGTCGGTGAAATTTTGAGTTTCGGGTTTTTCGCCGACGATACTGTCTTTCCCGTCGGTGAATAAAAAATTCGCCGACGAAAGTCCGTTCTGCGACGGTGAAAAAATCCATTCGCCGACGATAATCCGAATTGTCGGCGAAAATCCAATCTCACCGACGCAAATCACTGAATCGTCGGTGAACATCCAATCTCACCGACGCAAATCATTAAATCGTCGGTGGTTTCTTCATCTCACCGACGCAAACTGCACAATCACAAACGCACCGACGAGAAAGCACCCGAACTCCCACTCAGACAGATAATAAACTATTCCGTATCTTCCATTAGACGGATTTCTCGTTCTACCGGTGTGACGTACACTGTTTTTTGATCGGTGTACGTGACGAACCCGGGTTTTGTGCCTGGGATGTTTTTGACGTGTCGGATTTCTGTGTAATCGACTGGGACTGATTGTGATTCTTTTCCTTTTGAGTGATACGCAGCGATTTTCGCAGCTTCCATTATATCGTCTTCAGTGATTTCGTCAGCAACATGCGTAATGACGACGTGACTTCCTGGCATATCTTTGACGTGGAACCACAGATGATTTTTACTCGCATGACGGTTTGTTAAATAATCATTTTGCGTATTATTTTTACCGACGAGGACCGTTAAACCGTTTGACGTCTTATATTTATTAAGATGAACCGCATGCTTCTTCTTACGCTTTCTGCGCTTCTTCTCTTTGATGATTCCTTCTGACATCAGTTCCTCACGGATATCTTCGACCTCTTCGGTAGTTGAAATACTCTCCATTTGATGTAGTAACGTCTCGAGATAATTTAGATCCATCTTCGCAATTTCGAGTTGCTTTTCCGCTTCAATTTCTCGGTTTTTCATCTTATTGTATAAGTGATAATATCTTTGTGCATTATCCGCAGGTGATAAGTGCACTTTTAGCGGAATCGTAATTTCTTTATTTTCATAGTAATCGAAGACTTTCGCTTCCTCGCTATACGGTTTTAACTCGTACATGTATGCCGTCAGCAATTCACCGTACTTTTGATAGTCGTCTTTACGGTGAGACTCTTCGATATCTTCTTTTAACTTTTCGATTTTACGCTTCGTCTTGTCATAGTTTTGTTCAATGATATACAAGTAATCGTTCGCTTGTCGCTTTATATTTTGTTTAATATATCTTGAATGATAAAATTCATCGAGTAATTCTGAAAGTGTGTCGAAGTTGATTTTTTCATCGTATTGATGATTTAAAGTCTCGAGTTCGCTATAGTAAAACGCGTCTCTATCACCGATGTACAATGTCGGTTTTAAAGATAAAGCACTCAGTGTCTCTTCAATGCCACTCAGGATATTTTTGATGTTCCAGAACTTTACACGGTGCTCAGCTTCTTCAATAAATTGTAAACTCACACCTTCGACGTTATTTAAAATTTGTCGATTCAGTTTCCCACCGTTAAAGTCAATATATTTTGGTAAGTCGTTAATTTCTTCAGTTCTAGGATTTAACTTCTTCTTCGTTGGAGGTGCCTCGTACTGTAACCCTGGTTGAATCGGGCGTACGTTTTCAGAAATTGATATGTGCTTCATCGCAAAAATGATTTTTTTATGATCATCCGTTAAAATGATGTTCGAATGTCTACCCATAATTTCAATGATGAGCTCTCGTTCGATTTCGTCACCGATTTCGTCTCGGTTTGTGATTATCATATGAATACGGCGGTCATTACCGACTTGCTTAATATCTCTAATAATTCCAGACTCTAAATCACGACGCAACATGCGTAAAAACATCGGCGGTTCAAACGGTGTTTCGTAAGATTCTTTTGTAAAATGAATGCGTGCTAAACTCGGATGACAACTCACTAAAAGTGTTTGTGTTTTACGTTCTGCACGTATTTTTAATATAATTGTATACGGATCGATTTGATGAATTTTATTAATACGTCCACCTCTTAGTGGTGAAAATTCGTTCATGAGTTCATGTATAAAATTTCCGTCAAGTGCCATGATCATTGCACTCCTATCTTTCAGTAAAATTTACTTTATCTATTATAACACCGTCTAACTTATAGTGAAATTATCTCATAATTATGGTAAAGTTAAGAGTAATCACTTTAATGAAAGGTTTACTGCGAATGACAAACGATAAAGGATTGCTGATTGTTCTATCTGGGCCTTCTGGGGTCGGAAAAGGGACAGTGCGTAAAGCATTGTTTGAAGATGAAGAAACGAATTTTAAATACTCAATTTCAATGACGACACGTGATAAACGTGAAGGGGAAGTTGACGGTGTCGACTACTTCTTTAAATCGCGTGAAGAATTTGAGCAACTCATTGAACAAGATAAATTTATTGAATACGCGGAATATGTTGGAAATTATTACGGTACACCTGTTGATTTTGTTCATCAAACGATGGAACAAGGCCACGATGTGTTTTTAGAAATCGAGGTTGAAGGTGCAAAACAAGTGCGCGACAAATTCCCTGAAGCGCTATTTATCTTTTTAGCACCACCGTCAATCGAACAGTTAGAGTCGCGTCTTGTCGGTCGTGGCACAGACTCTAAAGAAATTATCGAACACCGTATTAGCGAAGCAAAAAGAGAATTAACACTCATGAATTTATATGACTTTGTCGTCGTCAATGATTCTATCGAAGAAGCAAAACGAAAAATTCGATGCATTGTAGAAGCAAATCATTTAAGACGTTCAAAAGTAGAAAGACATTTAAGAAAATTACTGTTGGAGGTAGAGGAGTAATGTTATACCCGTCACTTCATGAATTAAAAGAAAACGAAAATTCAAAATATATGATCGTCATTATGGCGGCAAAACGTGCAAGAGAATTACAAGATCATCCTGAATATGCGGTGTTCGGTGGAGACGACGGATATAGGTCTAAAAAGACTGTCGGTATGGCACTCGAAGAAATCGCAGATAAACACGTAACACGTAAGGACTAATGTGAAGCTGACAATGTATGTTGTCAGCTTTTCTTTACTATTAGAGGTGATATTATGGCAAATATTTTACTCGGAGTAACTGGTGGAATCGCGAGTTATAAAGCGATCGATGCAACGAGCAAACTCACGCAACTCGGTCATAACGTTAAAGTTGTTTTAACAGAAAATACGTTACAATTCGTCTCACCACTCGCATTTCAAGCAATCGGTCGAAACCACGTATATACGGATACATTTAAAGAAGAAAATCCAGCTGAAATTGCACATATTAAGCTTGGTGAATGGGCGGACATTATTTTAGTGTTACCTGCAACCGCAAATACGATTGGTAAACTCGCAAACGGGATATACGACAATATGTTAACGAACGTCCTCGCAGCAAATACGAAACCCGTCATGATTATGCCGGCAATGAACGTTCATATGTTAAATCATCCGGCGACGCGTCGTAATATCGACATGCTAAAGAAAGACGGTTATCATTTTGTCGATAGCGAAACTGGATTTTTAGCGTGTGGATATAATGCTGACGGTAGACTTGCAAATATCGAAACGGTCATAGAAGAGATGAATCGTATTTTATCTTTAAATGAAGATTTAAAAGGAAAACGCGTTTTAGTAACAGCAGGTCCAACAAGAGAAAGAATCGATAGCGTTAGATATTTAACGAACTATTCGAGTGGAAAGATGGGTTATAGTATCGCTGAAGCGTTTAAAAATCGAGGTGCGACTGTAACAATCGTGAGTGGGCCAGTCAGTATTGAGCCGCCGAGTGGTGTCAATGTCATTCAAGTTGAATCGACTGAAGAAATGTTTGAAGCGGTCAAAAATAATTTAGACAATGATATCGGTATATTTTCTGCAGCAGTATCTGATTACACACCAAAACACGTAGCGACAAAAAAGCTTAAAAAAGAGACAGATACACTTGACGCTATTGAGTTAAAAGAAACGACAGATATTTTAAAATATGTCGGGCACAATACGGACGATATGTACGTCGTCGGATTTGCTGCTGAGACGGATAACGTCGAAGAAAATGCGCTAAAAAAACTAGAGAAAAAACAGATCGACGCAATTTGTTTAAACGACGTATCAAACACGTCAATCGGTATGAATAGTGACTTTAACGAGATTACGATGTTCTTTAAAACAGGTGATAAAACACAGTTAAACTACGGGACGAAACAAGAAATCGCAGACAAAATCGTCGACGAAATCGTAAAGCGAGTGGACCTATAATGTACGCATCAGTCATCGTCGCGATTAGCAATAAGAACGTCGATCGTCTCTTTACGTATAAAGTTCCTGAACACTTAGAAGATAAAATACAACCGGGATCTAGAGTCTTCGTTTCATTTGGCCCGAGAATGATTCAAGGATTTGTCGTCGAGGTAAAAAATGAGACAGACTTAGAACCTTCTAAAATTAAACCAATTCAAAAAGTTATGGACGTCTACCCGGTACTTACGAAAGAACTCATTCATTTAAGTAAAAAGCTTGCAGATTATTACGTCGAACGACATATAAAAGTAATTGAAGCAATACTCCCTGCAGCGTTAAAAATGAAATCGAGATCTGTATTAAAACTAAGTGATGACGCGTCCACAATTGCTAGAGAAACATTTAAAAAGTTTGACGATGAAAAAATCGACGTCAAACTGCTCGATATGAACGACTTAAAACAATTAATGCCGTTTATTAACTCTAAAGAAATTATTGAAGAAAAAGAATTTTCTCAGCATACGAAAAAGAAGACACGTCGAGGGATTGAATCAAATTATTTAGATATAAAACCATCGAGTCGAGCAGTGAAACAAATCGAGTTACTCGAACTCGTCGAAGACCGTGGACCGTTAACGTATGAACAAATCGAAGAAGAAGGATACTCTATAGGAGTCATTAACGCTCTCGTCGATAACGGCTTTTGTAAAAAAATCGATATATTAGTCGAGCGCGATCCATATGAAGGGCGAGTATTTTATCAAGACGAGAAAAAGATACTAACGCCTGAACAACAACACGCGTTTGACACGATTAAAAAATCGATTGATAACGATAAACACGAAACATTTTTACTACACGGAATCACTGGAAGCGGAAAGACAGAAATATATTTACAAGTAATCGAGGAAGTATTAAATCGCGGTGAAAATGCGATTATGATGGTCCCAGAAATTGCACTTACTCCGCAAATGGTGCAGCGTTTTAAGTCGAGATTTGGTGACGACGTTGCAGTGATTCACTCGATGTTAAGTCACGGTGAACGATATGACGAGTGGCGTAAAATACGTGAAGGACGCGCACGAATTTCTATTGGGGCACGAAGTAACGTGTTTGCGGCATTTCAAAACGTCGGGTGTATTATTATCGATGAAGAACACGAGTCGACTTATAAACAAAACGAACGCCCGTATTATCACGCACGACTCGTTGCTAAGTGGCGCGCGGAGTATTATAACTGTCCGTTAATACTTGGCTCTGCAACACCGAGTATCGAGTCATATGCTCGAAGTGAAGTCGGTGTGTATCAAAGACTTGAACTTACAGAAAGACCGACGGAACAAACCGTTCCAACTCCAGAAATCGTCAGCATGGTAAAAGAACGAGAAGACGGGAACACGTCGATCATTTCACGTAAACTCGACATGAAAATTCGAGACCGAATTAGTAAAAATGAACAAATGATTCTTCTACTGAATAGAAGGGGATATGCGAACTTTTTAGTTTGTCAAAACTGTGGTCACGTTCCGATGTGCCCAAACTGTGATATTAGTTTAACGTATCATAAATCGAATCACTCTCTTATGTGTCACTACTGTGCATACGAAGAGCCGATGCCAACGAAGTGCGGGGCGTGTGGTGAACATGATTTAAGTCTTCGCGGGACGGGCACACAAAAGATAGAAGAAATATTACGCGATACGTATAACGTCGACGTCGTACGAATGGATATCGACACGACGCGCAATAAAGGTGCGCACGAAAAGCTATTAAGCACGTTCGAAAAAGAAAATATTCCGATACTACTCGGCACACAGATGATTGCGAAAGGGTTAGATTTTAAAAACGTCACACTTGTCGGAGTGTTAAATGCGGATACGATTTTAAATCTACCGGATTTTAGAGCGAATGAACGTACGTTTCAACTCCTCACTCAAGTATCCGGGCGCGCAGGACGCGGAGACGTTGAAGGAGAAGTGATATTTCAAACGTATAACGAAGATCATTACGCGATCCAATTCGCAAAAGAAAATGACTATCGATCGTTCTATTTAAGGGAAATGGAATATCGAAAACTCGCACGGTATAGCCCGTATTACTTCCACGTATTATTTACGATTTCAAGCGAGTATCAAGACCGCGTCATTAAAGCAGCGAGTGACATTCATACAGTCATTCAAAAAGACGTGTCGAATCGTTCGATTTTAATTGGACCGAGTCCATCTCCAATCGAGAGAATCCAAAACAAATATAGGTTCCAAATAATATTAAAATATAAAAGTGAGCCAGAACTGTTTAAAGTACTCCATGAACTGGATAATAAGTATAGTAAGGAATATCAAAAGACACAGACATTGTTAAGAATCGATGTTGATCCAGAATATATTATGTAGGTGAAACTATGGCAAATATAATTTTTATGGGAACGCCAGATTTCTCTGTTCCCATTTTAAGAGCGCTACACGAGACGTTCGAAGTTGATCTCGTCGTATCTCAGCCCGATAAAAAGGTCGGCAGAAAACAAATTTTAACGCCTCCTGCAGTCGCAAAAGAAGCGGCAGCGCTTGGCATAGAAGTGTTCCAACCGGAGGCTATCGGTAGTACTTCATCGATTGAAAAAATAAAATCATACGACCCAGATATTATTGTTACAGCCGCATACGGTCAGTTATTAAGTGAAGACGTGTTAAACATCCCAAAACTTGGGTGCATTAACGTTCACGCGTCACTCTTGCCTAGACATAGAGGGGGCGCACCGATTCACCGTTCGATAATTGAAGGCGATGAAAAAACTGGCGTCACTTTAATGTATATGGCAAAAGCGTTAGATGCGGGAGACATTATCGCTCAGCAAGAAACAGTCATCGAAGATAGTGACACAGTCGGAACGCTTCACAACCGTTTAAGCAAAATCGGTACGGAATTACTGATTAAAGAGTTACCAAATATTTTAAACGAAACAAATTCACGTACACCTCAAGACGACGCATTAAAAACGTTTAGTCCAAACATCGAAAAAGAAGATGAATTCGTTACGTTCGACCGTCCGTCTAGAGAAGTGTTTAACCATATCCGTGGTTTAAACCCGTTCCCAGGGAGTTATACATTCTTAAATGGTAAACGACTGAAGTTATATTTATCGAAACTGACAGAAAAACAGTCAACAGAAAAGCCAGGGACGATTGTAAAAGAAACGAAAGACGGATTTTTAGTTGCGACAAATGATTTTGACTTAGAAATTACAGAAGTCCAACCTGCAGGTGGTAAACGTATAAACGCAGGTCAATATATTCGTAATAATAGTCATTTAATTGGTGATATGCTTGGTGAAGACGTATGACAGTAAGAGAATTAGCACTCGATGCGTATTCAAACGTCATTCATGACGGTGGGTATTCAAATATCGTTTTAAATCGAATCATCGAAGAAAACGAATTATCACAAAAAGACCGGGCGTTACTTACAGAGATTCTGTACGGTTCGATTTCAAGGAAATTAACGCTCGAATATTATTTACGCCCACTCATTCAAACGAAATTAAAACGTTGGCAACGCGATTTACTCGTCATCAGTCTATATCAATTAGAATATCTCGATAAAATACCGAGTTACGCAGTGATCAATGAAGCGGTTGAAATTGCAAAAGAGCGCGGGGGACTACAAAGTTCACGCCAAATTAACGGTATTTTACGTAGTTTCTTACGTGAAGAAAAACCAAAAATCAGCGATATTAAAAACGACGCGACGAGGATATCGATTGAGTATTCATTACCGAAGTGGATCGTAAATCATCTATTAAAACATCATTCAGTCGAAGACACTGAAAATATCGCAAAAAGTCTACTCGAAAGACCAAACATGTACGTACGCGTAAACAAGAAACAAACGACGCGTGACGCACTGATTAAACAGTTACAAGACGAAGGAGTGACTGCTAAAAAAAGCTCTATTCATGATAATGCAGTCATCGTTTATGGCGGAGGTCTAACAGAAACGAAAGCCTATAAAGATGGATTATTTGGTATTCAAGATGCGAGTTCGATGTGTGTCAATTATGCATTAGATCCAACTGGAAACGATATAGTACTCGATGCATGTAGTGCACCTGGTGGGAAAGGATTCCATGCACTGGAAAACATGAATGGTCACGTAGATTTTTCGGACGTGTTTGAACATAAACTGACATTAATCAAAAATGAAAGCAAACGTTTAAAGCATACGAACTTAAATGTGATGCTAAAAGATGCAACTAAAGACGAGTATGATACGATGTACGATAAAATAATTGTAGATGCACCGTGTTCAGGGCTCGGCGTATTAAAACGTAAACCTGAAATTAAGTACAACGTCCGTGAAGAAGATATCGACACACTTGTTGACATTCAACTGTCGATTTTAAATCACGTCAAACAGTATTTAAAACGTGGCGGTACACTCGTTTATTCGACATGCACACTGCATCAAATGGAAAATGAAAACGTCGCATATACGTTTAAAAAACAGTCGACGGATATAGAATTTGACGAATTTGAAATTCCACCGTTTAAATTTAAAGGAAATATGCGTCAAATTCTCCCCCATGAACTGAATACAGACGGTTTCTTTATCGCTAAATTTAAGAAACTGTGAGGGAGGACAGCTATGAAATTTTATGAGAAAAGTATTTGTGGGAGTTACCGTAATTTAAACGAAGATACGGCCTACGTATTTCAAAATAAAACCGGTCAAAAAATCGCGTTAATTGCCGACGGTATGGGTGGCCATGAGCATGGTGAAGTCGCTTCAAAATTTGTCGCTTCTAAAATTAAAGAAGCGTTCGAAGAGACGAACTACTTTAAACCCGACGACGGCAAAGATTTTTTAAGAGATTTAATTATTCAAACGAACCGCGAGTTATATGACTATTCAAACGAAAAAACGGAGTCTAAAAATATGGGAACGACACTCGTTTTAGCAGCATTTTTAGATGAAATGATTTACGTATTTAACGTCGGAGATTCTAGAGCGTATGCACTTAAAAAGTTAGAAATACGCCAAATCACAAACGATCATACGTTTGTTAATATGCTCGTCAGTTCAGGTGAAATTACAAAAGAAGAAGCAAAATCTCATCCTCAAAAAAATATCGTAACGAAAGCACTTGGTACAACAAGACTCATTCAGCCAGATTTATTCCGTTTAAAAAATCATCTGTATGATTATATCGTTCTAACGAGTGACGGCGTGACAGATGTCGTGGACGATGAAACGATTCATAAAATTGTGTATGAAAACGAAAGTAAAGCAGATGAAATTGTAGCTAAAGCTGAAAAAAATGACTCGAAAGATAACATCAGTGTTATCGTCGTCGACTTAAAGGCGGGTGAATAGTAATGGAAGGAAACATCATTTCAGATCGTTATCGCCTCAAAAAATATTTAGGCGGTGGGATGAGTTCAGTTTATTTGGCCGATGATATTATATTAGACCGTGAAGTCGTCGTAAAATTAATAAAATCAGATCCGTATAACAAAGAAAAGATGATGCAACGCTTCCAGCGTGAAGTACAAAACACAACACGATTAAACCACCCAAACATCGTAACAGTAATAGACGTCGATGATACGAGTGAATACCACGTGCTCGTCACGGAATATATTAAAGGTCCGAACTTAAAGCAATATATCGATGAAAATAAGCCACTGCCGTATGACAAAATTGTAGAACTGTCACTTATGACACTTCGTGGTATCGAACACGCGCATAACCGCGGAATTATCCATAGAGATATAAAACCACAAAATATTTTAATCGATGAAGATGGTCAATTAGAAATTACGGATTTTGGTATCGCGAAAGCTTTATCTGAAACTAGGCTTACTGAAACGAATCAAGTGATGGGATCAGTTCAGTACATTGCTCCAGAACAAGCAAAAGGAAAGCATGCAGATGAACGTGCGGACCTTTATAGCTTTGGGATCATGTTATACGAAATGATTACGGGAGAATTACCGTTTCAAGCTGAAACTCAAGTATCCGTTGCGCTTCAACATATTCAGTCACCAATGCCAAATATAGACGATAAGCGTGAAGGGGTACCACTAGGACTTAAAAACATCGTCTACAAGTGTACCGAAAAGGAACCGAACGACCGTTATAGTGACGCGTCAGAAGTAATTCGTGACTTACTCGACTATAAAAATATGACACATGCGTATAAAGCGAATAATGAACCTAAAAAAGTCGATACGCACAAAGTGAAAGTTGCACCTGTTGCACCAGTTCCGGTAAAACCTAAGAACAAAAAGCCAGAACAGACAGAGCCACCAAAAGAAGAGACAAAAAAGAAACGTCGTATATGGCCGATTTTTGTTATTTTATTACTTCTTTTAATCGGCGGAAGTGCGCTAGGGGCATTATTCTTAAAATCAACACCGAAAGAAGTTACTGTCGAAGACGTTCAAGGTATGCATGTCGACGAAGCAGTTCAAAAATTCGAGGAAGCAGGCCTTGTAATCGGTGATATTACACGTGAACATAACGAAAAGATTGAAAAAGATCACGTCATTAACACGTCTCCAAAATCCGGTGCCATCTTAAAAGAAGGTGACACGATCGACTTAAACGTGTCTGACGGTGAACCACCGTATGAAATGGAAGACTTTACGAAAAAATCAATCGAAGACGTTAAAAAGAAATTAGAAGAACTCGGATTTAATTCTGTGAATATCGAAGAGGAATATTCAAGTGAAATCGATAAAGATAAAGTTATCGAACAATCGATAAAACCAGGTACAAAAATTATTCCAAAAGAAGAATCGATTACGTTAACGGTATCTCAAGGTCCTGAACCGATAGAAATAGAGAACTTCGTCGGGAGACCGTTCGAGGAAGCGAAGCAAGTACTCGAAGGCAACGGATTTATAATAAACAGCGTGAACGAAATCCATAGTGACGAATACGACGCAGGTATCGTTGTCTCTCAAGATCCAAGTTACGGTGCTTTTTTACCAGGCTCTCCAATTAATTTAACAGTGTCTAAAGGTAAAGCGCCAAAAGAAGCAAAAGAGTATCAATTTAAAGTGACGATTCCATTTGGAGACGATACTTCTAAAGATAAAGACAAAAAAGAAAAATCGAAAAAAGTAAAAGTCTATCTAGAAGATAAAACACGAAGCATCGATGACGTCGAGGAAGAGTTTGTGATTTATGACGACACACAATACACGATTAACCTCGTCCTAGAAGAAGGTGAGTCCGGTGGTTATCGTATCGAAGTCGACGGTAAAAAAGTGTTAGAGGAAAAAATCAAAAATGATTAAATGATTTAACTGAAACATTGGCGTTTATCAAAAATGTTATTTATAATAAATAGGAAGACTTCAATTTGGAGGATGAAAATAATGGCAAAAATCAAAAGAGATAAAGGTCTAGATAATACGTTAAGAGTATTTAAACAAGGGTACCTTTATACGACAAATCAAAGAGAACGCCTAGGTGCAGAAGTGTTTGAAACACGTGCACTTGGTGGTAAAAGCTACGTCGTTTTAAGTGGAAAAGAAGGCGCAGAGCTATTCTACGATAACGACAAAATCGAACGTGAAGGTGGTTTACCAAGACGTGTTGTAAACACTTTATTCGGTAAAGGTGCGATTCACACGACAACTGGTAAACAACACATCGACAGAAAAGCGTTATTCATGTCATTAATGACTGAAGGGAACTTAGAGTACGTACGTAAATTAACACGTAACTACTGGAAAGCGAACACAGCGCGTATGGAAGCGATGGGAGACGTTAACGTTTACCACGAATCTATCGTTCTATTAACGCGTATCGGTATGCGCTGGGCGGGAGTAACTGCACCAGAAGAAGAAATCGAAAGAATTGCAGAAGACATGGACATCATGATCGACTCATTTAAAGGTCTCGGTAACGCATTTAAAGGATACAAATCATCTAAAGATGCACGTAAACGTGTTGAAGACTGGTTAGAAGACCAAATCATTAAAACACGTAACGGTGAAATTAATCCTCCAAAAGGCTCATCATTATATGAGTTTGCACACTGGAGAGACTACGAAGGCAACCACATGGATTCACGTCTTGCAGGTATCGACCTCATGAACACGTTCCGTCCATTAATTGCAATCAACCGTTTCGTATCGTACGGTGTACTTGCACTTTACGAAAATCCAGAAGCGATTCGTAAAATGAGCACGGTAGAAGATTATCCGTACATGTTCGCTCAAGAAGTAAGAAGATTCTACCCATTCGTTCCATTCTTACCTGGTAAAACGAAAGTAGAAGTGGAACATAAAGGTGTGACGATTCCTAAAGACCAACGTCTCGTTATCGACGTTTACGGTACACTTCACAGTGAAGAGTTATGGGATCAGCCAAACAAATTCATCCCAGAGCGCTTTAAAGACTGGGACGGGTCACCATTTGATATGATTCCACAAGGTGGCGGAGACTACTGGACAAACCACCGTTGTGCAGGTGAGTGGATCACAATCATCATCATGGAAGAAACTATGAAATACTTCGCAAATGAAATCACTTGGGACGTTCCAGAACAAGACTTAACAATCGACTTAAACAGCATCCCTGGTTACATTAACAGTGGTATGGTCATTAACAACGTTAGAGAAAAAGTGGATCGTTTCTAATATATTTCCCTCTAAACAAAAATGTTTAGAGGGATTTTTTATGTTTCTTAAATATAAACGTTTGTTATAATTTATTTAGATGAAAATTTTAGGAGGAATTATGCAAACAGGTAAAATTGTAAAAGCGCTTGCCGGTTTTTATTACGTTAAAAGTGAAGGCACAGTATATCAAACAAGAGCACGTGGAATCTTCCGTAAACGTAAAGAGAGTCCGTTAGTTGGAGATATTGTCGATTTTGAAGCAGACAACGTTAAAGAAGGAACGATTACTCATATTCATCCACGTAAAAATAGTTTAGTCCGTCCGCAAGTTGCTAACGTCGACCAACTACTCATTACAGTGAGCATAAAAAATCCGGACTTTAGTTTTTATTTAACAGACCGATTTTTAGCATATAGTGAATCAAATCATATTGATCCAGTGTTAATCGTTACTAAAAACGATTTAAATGACGATGAAGATTTAATCAAAAAAATAAAAGAAACATATCATATGTATGACGTGTACTTTACAGAAAAAGACACGGTCAACGAATCTTTAAAAGATATATTCCCGGATAAGTTATCGGTCCTCGCTGGACAAACGGGTGTCGGGAAAAGTACGTTATTAAATACGTTACTTCCAAATTTAAACTTAGAAACAAATGAAATTAGTGAAAAGTTAAATCGCGGAAAACATACGACGCGTCACGTTGAACTGATCGATAAAAATAATGGTCAAATCGCAGACACTCCAGGGTTTTCTACGATTGATTTTACACATATCGACAAAGAGGATTTACGTTTTTGTTTTAAAGAATTTAATGATTATTTAGACGACTGTAAATTTAGAGGATGCGTCCATATTAACGAACCGAAATGCGCAGTAAAAGAAGCTGTAAAATGTGGAGATATTAAAGAAAGTCGCTACAACAGTTACTTACAAATATACGAAGAAATGACGAATTACAAGGAGAGATATTAATGGTTAAAGTATTACCATCATTACTTGCAAGTGATTTTTTAAATTTAGAAAGTGAAATGAAAAGAATGGAAGCAGCGGGTGCGGATATTTTCCATTTAGATATTATGGATGGACAATTCGTACCGAATATTTCATACGGTATTCCTGTTTGTGAAGCGATTAGTAAAAAAACGAATATTCCCCTAGACGTTCACTTAATGACAGAAGATCCAGATCAGTTCGTCGAAGAGTTTCGCGATATGGATGTTGAATATTTATCGTTTCATATTGAAGCAACACCGCATGCACATCGCTTAATCACGCATATCCAAAATAACAACATGAAAGCAGGCATCGTTTTAAACCCACAAACGCCAGTGAAAGATGTTGAGTATCTGTTAGACATCGTAGACTTCGTTCTCGTCATGACAGTGAATCCAGGATTTGGTGGGCAGTCGTTTATCGAATCCGGAGTTAAAAAGATTGCAGAACTCGATTCTATTCGTACGAGAGAAAATTATGACTACTTAATTGAAGTAGACGGTGGAGTGAACGATGAAACCGCACGCGTGTGCCGTGAAGCGGGTGCAGATTTACTCGTAAGTGGATCGTACTTATTTAAAGCGGATAATACAAAAGAGACGATTGATAAACTTAGAGGTTAATATATGAAGGCTAACGTAGTGATGAGAGAAGTGAGCGTACCAGAAGTTTCTGGAGATTATATCGGGGTCGACCGCGGGGTGTATCAATTACTTAAACTTGGTATTACACCGAAATTTTGTTACGGTGATTACGATTCAGTGAGTGATAAAGAACGAGACTTCATTGAGTCAAAACTTGAAATACATGCAGTCAATAGTGAAAAGGATTATACGGATAGCGAGCTTGCGTTATTTGATCTTGTCGATAAAGGTTACAAAAAAATCGACGTCTACGGTGCATTAGGTGACCGTATTGATCATGAGTTAATGAATATTCAGCTACTTTTAAACGAGAAATTTAAAGATGTCGACGTTAGGCTGATCAATGATTTAAATATTATATTTAAAGTCGAAGGTAGATGTGAATTAGAAAATCTCGGGTATCAATATATTTCTTTTATACCAATTTTTAACGACACAGTTTTAAAATTAGACGGATTTAAGTATGATGGAGAAGTCACTACGTCTATTGGAAGTACGTTAACAGTATCTAATGAATTTGCAAGTGACGTTGCGACGGTTGAAACGAATCAACCAGTAATCGCGATTTATTCAAACGACAGAAGTTAGGAGATGAAAGTATGATATTACTTGGTGCACTCGTCAACGGGCTCGCCATTATTATCGGTGGTTCACTCGGGTTAATATTTACTTTTATCCCCGAACATGTGAAAGATTCAATTTTAAAAGCACAAGGACTCGTTATTATTGCGCTTGGAATTCAGATGATTTCCTCATCGACAGACGTCATTGTCACGCTGTTAAGTTTAATCGTCGGTGTGACGATCGGTGAGTACTTAAAGCTAGAAGACAAACTAAACGGTATCGGACACTGGCTGGAATTTAAGCTAGGCGATAAAAACGCAGGAAACATCTCGCAAGGACTCGTCTCTGGTACGATGATATTTATTATCGGAGCGATGTCGATCGTCGGGTCACTCGACGCTGGGATGCGCGGCGACAATACGGTCTTATACACGAAGTCATTTATGGATTTCTTTATCGCACTCGTTATGACAACGACGTATGGACTCGGTGTCATCATTGCAGGGATTCCTACATTTTTATATGAAGGACTAATTACACTCGGCGCAAAAGGGTTTGCGCACTTCATACCAGAAGACGTATTAAAAACAATGACAAAACAAGTGAGCGCAACCGGAGGAGTCATTATCTTTGCGATCGGTTTAAACATGATGAACATCACAAAAACACGCGTCGGAAATATGATCCCAGCGATATTTGTTGCGATGCTCGTCATATATATCATGAGTTTCTTTAGATAAGACGAACCTAAAATTAGAGTTCGTCTTTTTTTCATCTTGTGGCAGGGTGGTTCGGTTGGTTAAGGACGTAATTGTTAACGAAATGGATAGGGTGTTTACGCAAAAGGGATTTGCGTAAAAAGATTTTAAATAATTTAACATAACTCGGATTTCTGTAAACGACCATCTCGTTACGTTGACAATTAGGCGTTTTGCGTTAAACTAACGCGAACCCTTTTAACGGAAACGGCATTTGCGTAAAATTAATCCAAAAACGGACCAACACACTACAGACCTACACATCACGCACCAACTCCTTTACAAGAACAAAAGCATACTCCGACCAAAATCATACATCCGCCCCAAAACCTTGCATGTGTATACACAAAAAAAGAGATTTGTACGAATCTATCGCACAAATCTCTTTTATTATTTTAATTATACGCGTTGTACTTTACCAGATTTTAACGCTCTAGCTGAAACCCAAACACGTTTAGGTTTGCCATCTACTAAAATTCTTACTTTGTGTAAGTTAGCACCAAAAGTTCTTTTACTTGCGTTTAGTGCGTGAGAACGGTTGTTACCTGATCTAGCACGACGACCTGTAACGTAACATACTTTAGCCATTCGTCCCACCCCTTCATTGTTTTTAATTGATAATTCTTATCTGCGAATACTATAATATAATACATGAATATCGTTTAAAACACAATAACAAATATCATATCGTTGTATTTAATCATGCGGATTTGAACAGGGGTTGTCAAATAGTGTGTTTAAATCTATAATAAAATGATGAATTAGGAGTGAGTTTATGTCACTAAAAATTAATAATGAACTCGGCACGATTGAAGTGTCTACAGATGTAATCGCAAATATCGCTGGTGGCGTCGTAAGTGAAAGTTACGGCGTTGTTGGTATGGCATCGAAAACATTTAGAGATGGCTTTGCGGAATTACTTGGTAAAGAGAACTACGCACGCGGAGTCGTCGTAGATAATGAAAACGAAAATTTAAAAATTGATTTATATATTATTGTACTTTACGGTGTGAAAATTTCCGAAGTTGCATCAAACGTACAATCTACAGTTAAGTATACGTTAGAAAAAACATTAGGACTAAAAATTGATTCTGTGAATATTCATGTTCAAGGTGTCAGAATCATTGATTCGGATGAGTAGTTAGGGAGGATTTTTAAAAATGAATAAAATAGATGGACAACTCTTTCGCAAGATGATTTTAAATGGTGCGAAAAATTTAAAAAAGCATGCGGAATATGTTGATTCACTGAATGTCTTCCCAGTACCGGATGGAGACACAGGAACGAATATGAAGTTATCAATCGTATCGGGTGCTTCTGAAGTAGAAAACTTAACGAGCAACCACGTCGGTGAAGTTGGGAAACACTTCTCTAAAGGGTTATTAATGGGCGCAAGAGGAAACTCAGGCGTTATTTTATCTCAATTATTTAGAGGATTTTCTAAACACGTTGAAGAGTTAGCAGAAATCGACCACCACGCATTTAGTGAAGCATTCCAAGCAGGTGTGAAAACAGCATATAAAGCCGTTATGAAACCTGTTGAAGGTACGATTTTAACAGTTGCTAAAGACTCAGGCGCTAAAGCAGAAGAAGTTGCTAAAAACGAAACAGATATCGTTAAAATTATGGAAGCTGTTTTAGAAGAAGCGAAAGAATCTTTAAAACGTACACCAGATCTATTACCAGTTCTAAAAGAAGTGGGCGTTGTCGACTCAGGTGGACAAGGACTCGTATATGTTTATGAAGGATTTTTAAAAGCGTTAAAAGGTGAAGACGTAGAAGAGACGTCAAGCACTTCAGGAGAACCTGTTAATACAGAAGAGTTCGTAAACGATGAACACGAGTTTGATGAGTTTATGACAGTCGACGATATCGAGTTCGGCTTTTGTACGGAATTCATGGTACGATTCGGAAAAGATAAAAAACCATTCGAAGAAACATCATTCAGAAACGACATGGATAAGTTCGGTGACTCATTACTCGTTATTAACGATGATGAGATCGTAAAAGTTCACGTACACACAGACCGTCCAGGTGAAGCACTATCATACGGTGCAGAGTACGGTGAAATCATTAAAATTAAAATCGAAAACATGCGCGAACAGTTTAGAGCGTTAGAAGCTAAACGTGAAGCGAAAAAGAAAAAAGAAAAAATTAAAACGGCAATCATCGCAGTATCAAGTGGGGAAGGCATTGATAACCTCCTTAAGAGTATCGGAGTCACACACTTAATTAGCGGTGGTCAAACGATGAACCCATCAACTGAAGACATCGTCAATATCATTAAAGATGACAACGTCGAAGAAGTGATCATTATGCCGAACAATAAAAACATCATCATGGCAGCGGAACAAGCAGCTGAACTATTAGATGTTGAGGCTGTCGTAATTCCGACACGTTCGATTCCTGAATGTGTATCTGCAATGTTTACGTTTAACCCAGAAGCAAGTCTTGAAGAAAATAAAGAGACGATGGTCGACGCGATGAACCAAGTGAAAACAGGTCAAGTGACGTATGCAGTAAGAGATACGAAAATCGATGACGTTGAAATTAAAAAAGACGAACATATGGGTATCGTCGATGGGAAAATAATCTCATGTAATAAAGACGTCAAAGTCACGCTTGAAAACCTACTTGAAACAATGATCGATGACGATTCAGAAATCGTAACGATTTTCACTGGTGAAGGAAGCGACGAAGCTCTCGTTGAAGCACTAGCTGAACAGTTTGAAGAATCACATGACGTTGAATTTGAAATTCACAACGGTAAACAACCGGTATACAGTTATTTAATTTCTGTAGAGTAATCAATATAGCCACATCGATAATATCGATGTGGTTTTTTAATAAGAGGTGAAATTATGAAATATAATAGTGTGTTTGATATTATTGGGCCTGTGATGATTGGTCCATCAAGTTCTCATACGGCTGGATCAGTTAAAATTGGACAAACAGCTCGTAATTTATTTAAACAACAACCAGACAAAGTCGACATATACTTATACGGTTCATTTAAAGAAACTTATAAAGGTCATAAAACAGACATCGCATTAATCGGAGGAGTTCTCGGGTTTAGTACTGAAGATTCACGAATTAAAAACGCTTACGAAGAAGCCGAAAAAGCAAATATGCACGTCAAAATCATAGAGATGCCAGAAGAAAAGAGCCACCCGAATACAGCGATCCTCCACTTGTTTAAAGGAGACGACACGTTAATGGTTGAAGCAGTGTCAATCGGTGGTGGAATGATTCAAGTCGTCTCTATTAACGACTATCCAATTTCTTTATCTGGAAATTTACATTCGCTACTCGTATTTCATAAAGATAGTTTCGGTACGATTGCGAACGTTACAGGTATTTTAAAAGATGAAGCACTCAACATCGGAACGATGAACGTATCGCGTAAAGAAGTCGGTCAAACTGCGCTTATGACGATAGAAATCGATTCAAAATGTGATGAATCGACAGTGAAGAGAATTGAACAAGTCGAAGGTGTCGAGCGCGTCATAGAATTAAAAGGAAAAGAGGCGTAATAGATGCAAGAGTTTAATAGTATTAACCAACTGATTTCTAGATCAGAAACTGAACAAAAATCAATCGCAGATATTATGATCGCTCAAGAAATGGAAACATCAGGACTGTCCTATGACGATATTTATAAGCAGATGGAATATAACTTAGACACGATGGAAAATGCAGTAAAAGAAGGGCTTGAAGGTGTAGAAAGTACGACAGGCCTAACAGGCGGAGACGCAGTAAAAATGAGACGCTATATCGAATCGGGTCGCGGGTTAAGTGGAGATTTAACACTACACGCGATTATGAACGCTGTTTCGACAAATGAAGTGAACGCTGCGATGGGTCAAATTTGTGCGACACCAACTGCAGGATCTGCTGGTGTTGTTCCCGGTGTATTATTTGCGATGAAAGAAAAATATCCAGAAACGACGCGAGAAGAAATGGTGAAATTTCTATTTACAGCTGGCGCGTTTGGAATGGTCGTCGCGAACAATGCGAGTATTTCAGGTGCGGCAGGTGGATGCCAAGCAGAAGTCGGGAGTGCGTCAGCAATGGCGGCTGCAGCAGTCACTGAAATGGCTGGAGGAACGCCAGAAATGTGTGCACACGCGTTTTCTATCGCGCTTAAAAATATGCTCGGCCTCGTCTGTGACCCAGTCGCAGGGCTCGTTGAAGTACCGTGCGTTAAACGTAACGCAGCTGGTGCATCAAACGCACTAACAGCAGCAGATATGGCACTCGCTGGAATTGAATCTAGAATCCCAGCAGACGAAGTTGTCGAAGCGATGTTTAAAATTGGTTTAACGATGCCATCACACTTACGTGAAACAGGTCGCGGAGGACTCGCAGCAACTCCGACAGGCGAACGACTGAAAAAAGAGTTAATCGGGTCATAATATGACAGAGCTATATGAAGTGATCACGCCATCTGCTTCTATCGGAACGTTAAAAGGTGTCGGTAAAAAGACCGAAGAAAAATTAAATAGTATCGGTATTCATACGGTGAATGATGTAGTTTTTCATCTGCCGAATTCGTACGTCGACCAAAATCCGACAGACGTGAATTCCGTAAAGTTAGAAGAAGTCATTACAGTGAGTGGTGTCGTAAAAACGGAGCCGACGGTGACGTATTTACGAAAAGGGTTAAACCGGATGAGTTTTCATATGGAAACGAACAACGTCTACATAAAAGTGACGTTTTTTAATCAGGCATATTTAAAAAAGCAAATCGAAGTCGGAGATACGATTAACGTCCACGGTAAATTTAATAAGCCAAAACAAGAAATGTCAGGTAGAAGTATTATAAAACCGAACGGCGATACGATGGATATGCGCTATGCGTTAAATAAAGTCATGAATAATAAGACGTTTGGTAATATCGTAAAAGAAGTGTTTCGAACACATATTTTTAATCAAGATTTACCGGAGTATTTAATCAAAAAATATAAACTTATGCCGATTAAACAAACACTCTATCATCTCCATTTTCCGGATAATATGGATGAACTTCAAAACGCGAGACGTACGATGAAGTTTTATGAACTGTTTATGTTCCAAGTGAAAATCATCGAAAAGCGTAAGCAAGAACGCGTGCCACAAAAAGAATCGATTATAAAATATGACATTGATAAGCTGAAGCAGTTTATCAGCACGTTACCGTTTGAATTGACTAAAGATCAGAAGACAAGTGTGAATGACATTTGTAGAGATTTACTCAGTGAATTTAATATGCACCGATTACTGCAAGGGGACGTTGGAAGCGGTAAGACAATCGTCGCTGGAATTTCAGTCTATGCACTAAAAACTGCTCTTAAACAAAGTGCGATTATGGTGCCGACTGAAGTGCTTGCAAATCAGCATTATGAAAGTTTAGTCGAATCGTTTAACGATGAACTTACAATCGAGTTATTAACAGGGACGACGACACCGAGTGAAAAACGTCGGATAAAAGAATCGCTAAAACTTGGAGAAATTGATTTAATTATCGGAACGCATGCACTATTTGAAGATGACGTCGTATTTAAAGATTTAGGGCTCGTCATAATCGACGAGCAGCATCGTTTTGGGGTAAATCAAAGAGAGAAATTAATAAAAAAAGCAAAAAGTCGAAACGTATTATATATGACAGCAACACCAATCCCAAGAACGCTATCGATCACAGCATTCGGAGATATGGACGTCTCTCTTATAAAGACGATGCCTGCCGGTAGGTTACCGATCAAAACATTTTGGAAAAAAGAAAAAGAAATCGATGAAGTACTCGCGTTTATCAAAAAAGAGATGGATGCTGGGCGTAATATTTACGTCGTTGCGCCGTTAATCGAAGAATCAGAAGTACTCGATTTAATGACGACTGAAGAAGTGTATCATATGTTTAGAGAAACGTTCGGTGAAGATAAAGTCGAACTCGTCCACGGGCGTATGAAACCTGAGGAGAAAAGAAAAGCAATGGCGCGCTTTGAATCGCTTGAAACACCGATACTCGTTTCAACGACGGTCATTGAAGTTGGTATCAACGTTAAAAATGCGACAGTGATGACGATTTTTAACGCAGAGCGATTTGGTTTATCAACGTTACATCAACTTCGAGGTCGTGTAGGTAGAAATGATTTACAAAGTTATTGTATATTAATAAGTGAAGGTAAAACTGAGCAAGCACAAATGCGCATGAATATTATGACAGAAACGACAGATGGTTTTGTCCTTTCTGAAAGAGATTTAGAAATGCGCGGGCCGGGAGACTTTTTTGGTGTAAGACAAAGTGGGCTCCCAGAATTTAAAGTTGCAGATCTCGTACACGACTATAGAATATTAGAAGTGGCGAGAAGTGAAGCAATTAAACTATTTAAGGAGCAATGATATGAGATCATTTACTAGAATTTTAGGTGTACTACTCATCATGACGGCACTTGTCTTATTCTTCTGGCAAGATATCCGTGCATTTTTCACAGATATCGTAAACGATAGAATCATCGAAGCATATGAAAACGGTGATGACAACGTCAATGTAAATATATTAGAAAAGTTTATTACTGGAATCGAGCCCGGAGACAAACAAGGGGTTAAAATTAAAGACGATATGGCAGGGATTATAAAAATCGAATCTGCGGGAATTTCAGAGCCGATTTATTACGGAGAATTAACTGAAGAAAAATTACGAAATGGCGTCAGTATGCTAGAGTCAACAGATAGTCTCGACATGCAGAACGTCCCAATCGCTGGCCACCGAGTAGAAGGCGCCGGGATAAGGTTTAACTATATCGACCGAGCAGAAAAAGGTGACACGATAGAAATTATAACGCGAGACGGTAAACGAGAATACGAAATTACCGATATCTTTGAAGTCACACCAGACCGCGTCGATATACTCCAACAATCAGAAGGCGACCCGCAAATATTAACGCTCATCACGTGTGAAGACTATAACCCAGATACGTTACTATTTGAAAAGCGACTCATCGTCCAAGCAGAAATCAAAAGTGATTCGTAAGAATCACTTTTTTTGTTTTTACTGATTGTTTGATCGTATTATTTTACGCGTAATGGAATTTGCGAGTGA
>NZ_CAVG010000120.1 GCF_000438455.1 Nosocomiicoccus massiliensis | reverse complement strand
CGTCAACGTAACAGCGAGTCTTTTTACGCAAAACGCATTTGTGTTAAAAGATAAAAAACAATTTTACACAACGCGCATTTCTGTAAACGACAATTCAATTAATTTAACGCAACAAGAAATTCGCGAGTTTTTTCATCTGAAATAATGTAAAAGATTGAAAAGTAATCGTTAATTTTATATACTAATTTTAGCACCAACTACTAAATGGGGAGATAATGTGGCAAAGTTAAAGAAAGATGAACGCCGTCTAGAAATCGTGAGGCGATTGGACGAAGATCCGTTTTTAACAGATGAAACACTCGCAAACGATTTGAACGTTTCGATTCAAACGATTCGACTGGACCGTTCAGTTTTAAACATTCCAGAACTGCGTGTCAGAGTTCAAGCAGTCGCTAAAAAGAATGCTGAAGAAATCAAAAGTATTCCGCTTCAAGATGTCATCGGTGAACTGGTACAAATTGAAGTGAACAAACAAGCGTCTTCGTTTTTTACAGTTGAAAAAGAACACGCATTTTTAAATTATAATATCGCACGCGGACACTTCCTATTTGGTCAAGCAAACTCACTTGCTGTGGCAGTACTCGGTAAAAAGAAGGTGCTGACAAAGGAAGCAAACGTAAAGTATTTAAAACCGGCAAAGGTCGGAGATAAGATCGTCGCTAAAGCGACTGTATTAAAAATTAAACCATATGAAGCACTCATATTAGTGGAATCATATGTGAATGATGAAACAGTATTTATTGGACATTATGTCATGCATTTTGAAAATGAAGGTGAAATAGAATGAAAACAATCGCAGTCGATCTGATGGGTGGAGACCACGCACCAGAAGCAATTGTCGATGGTATTAAATCAGCATTAAAGAAATATGAAGATATTCAAATTTTAGCGTTCGGTACAGTAGGTAGCTGGACTGAGACGCACGATAGAGTGAAATTCGTAGAAGTGACGGAAGTCATTACAAGTGAAGATGACCCAGTGCGTGCAGTTCGTCGTAAAAAAGATTCATCGATTGTACGTGCGGCAAAAGCAGTAAAAGAGGGAGAAGCGGATGCTTTTGTATCTGCAGGTAACACAGGTGCCTTACTTACTGCTGGACTATTCGTCATCGGACGTATTAAAGGAATCGAGCGTCCAGCGCTCGCGTCGATGATTCCAACGACGAATAACAAAGGTATGCTCTTACTCGATCTCGGTGCAAACTCTGAAAATAAGCCAAAACACTTATTACAGTTTGCGCATATGGCGTCTATTTACATGGAAAACATTCGTGGCCGTAAAAATCCGTCAATTGGTCTCATCAACAACGGTAGTGAAGATATTAAAGGAACACCACTGACTAAAGAGACACACCAGTTACTTCAAGACTCAAACTTAAACTATAGTGGATATTTTGAGACGAGAGACATATTAACTGGTAAATACGATATCGGTGTCACAGACGGATTTACAGGTAACATCGTTCTTAAAACGATCGAAGGAACAGCAAGTAGCTTACTCGGTGAAGTGAAGAAAATCTTTTTATCTTCGATGGTAAATAAGTTATCTGCACTCGTCGTTAAAAAAGATTTAGGTCAATTAAAAGACTTAATGGATTACCGTCAATTTGGCGGTGCACCGTTACTCGGTTTAAATGGACACGTTTTAAAAGCGCACGGTTCAAGTGACGCTCTCGCTATAGAAAATGCGATTCGAAACGCGATTACAATGGCGAATAGTGACGCAATCGAACAAATTAAGGAGGCAATTTCCGAAGATGAGTAAACTCGTTTTGTTCCCGGGGCAAGGGGCACAGTATCATGAAATGGCGAAAGATTTATATGAACATAATGACGCAGCAAAAGAACTACTTGATACGATTTTTAGCTACGTTGATTTTGATTTAAAAGAAATCATGTTTTCTGAAAATGATGAACGACTCAATAATACAGCGTTCACGCAACCCGCGTTATTTGCACATTCACTTGCGGTGCTTAAAGCAACGGGAATTAAAGGCGATTACTTAATCGGACATAGTTTAGGAGAATTGCCAGCTCTAGTTCATGCGGGTGTTTTATCTTTAGAAGATGGAGTAAAAGCCGTCGCCATGCGCGGACGTTTAATGAGTGAAGCAAAAGACGGTAAAATGGCTGCAGTCATCGGTATGGATAAAGACAAGCTCGAAGCGTTATGTGAGTCACTTAGTGATGACGAAGAAAAAGTCTCACCAGCAAACATTAACGCTCCAGACCAAATCGTGATTTCTGGAGATGCAACGAAAGTCGATTTATTTATAGATGAAGCAAAAGCACACGGCGCGAGACGCGTCATTCCGCTAAAAGTATCCGGAGCATTCCATTCACATTTAATGAAAGACGCTCAAGAATCGTTCGAAACGTTTTTACAAGATATTACGTTTAATGATGCAGAAATTCCGGTCATTCAAAACGTTTCCGCTGAACCAGAAACTGATAAAGAAATTATTAAACAAAATTTAATTCAACAAATTACGTCGCCAGTTCGTTTCGTAGAATGTGTCGAAAAAGCAGTCGAACTTGGTGTAACAGAATCTGTAGAAGTTGGACCGAAGAAAGTTCAAACAGGTTTACTTAAAAAGATTACGAAATCAGTAGACACGGCACATATCGATACTGTTAAAGAGGTGGATGAATACAATGAGTAAAGTAGCATTAGTGACAGGCGCATCAAGAGGTATCGGACGCGCTGTCGCATTACGTTTAGGTGAAGACGGCTATACAGTTATCGTCAACTATTCAGGGAATAAAGAAAAAGCAGACGAAGTTGTAGAGAAGATTAAAGAACAAGGTGGAAATGCTGAAAGCTATCAATGCCAAGTTCAAAACTATGACGAAGTGAAAGAGATGATCGCACATATTAAAGATACGTACGGTCAATTAGACGTTGTCGTGAACAACGCAGGGATTACAAAAGATACGCTACTTATGCGTATGAAGCCAGAGATGTTTGACGACGTTATTAACGTCAACTTAAAAGGTGCGTTTAACGTCATTCAAAACGTTTCTCGTATGATGATCCGTGCGAAATCAGGACGTATTATCAACATCTCAAGTATTGTCGGAACTCTTGGTAACCCTGGACAGGCAAACTATGTTGCGAGTAAAGCAGGTGTCGACGGTTTAACGAAAAGCGTCGCAAGAGAACTCGCAAGTAAAAATATTACAGTGAACGCAGTCGCACCAGGATTTATCGAAAGTGATATGACTGACGTATTAAGCGACGACTTAAAGAACAAAATGCTCGAACAAATTCCACTCCAACAATTCGGTCAAGTGGAAGATATCGCAGAAGCGGTATCATTTTTAGCATCAGACCGTGCGCGCTATATTACAGGCCAGACGATTCACGTCAACGGTGGAATGTACATGGCGTAACCGCTGTGTTATTATAAACACAAGTTTCAGTGCCGAAGATAAAGGTCGGCCACGAACATTCGCGGGGTGTGGCTTTTATTCTTTTAAGTGAGTGATGAGATTGGTTGTAATCGACGACGGATGGTAGGATTCTCCGTTGAAAGCTCATTTGCGACGGTGAAAAAACTTTTCGCAGTTGATTCGGGGAATCGTCGGCGAGATGAAAAACTCCCCGTCGCTATGAA
>NZ_CAVG010000119.1 GCF_000438455.1 Nosocomiicoccus massiliensis | reverse complement strand
CCTGTTTGCGACGGTGAAAAAAACATTTCGCAGTCGATTCGGGGAATCGTCGGCGAGATGAAAAACTTCCCGTCGCTATGAAGGTTATCGTCGGCGAGAGTCAGATTTCACCGACGATTCGATACAATCCTCGGGCCAAATCACAAAAATTACGCATTTAAAACCCGCCCACTGGGTATAAAGATTAAGAATCATCTCTACAACTGAGATACGACACTATTTTAAGGAGGTGAAGTAGGGATGGATAATTTTGATAAAATTAAAGACATTATTGTCGACAAATTAGGTATCGATGAGGATCAAGTGACGAAAGATGCGACTTTCAAAGATGATCTTGGTGCGGACTCTTTAGACATTGCGGAACTCGTAATGGAATTAGAAGATGAGTTCGATACTGAGATTCCAGATGAGGAAGCTGAGAAAATCGTTACTGTTGGTGATGCTTTAGATTTCATCGAGAAGCTTGAAAACCAATAATTTGATAGACAAAATCCACTTTCTATAAAGTGGATTTTTCTTTTATATCGCTACAACAAACCGCATAAGTTTAGTAAACTATATTAGGGTGAGATTATGGATAAAGTACTTAAAGCAATCGAACAAGATGAAGACTCTAAAAGACACGTCGATTCATTTTTTAAAAAGTTCGATTCTTTTATGAAGAAACATCATATTCAATATGAAAATGACAAATTATTTTTACAAGCATTTATGCACAGTTCATTCGTGTATAACATTCATTTAGACCGAATTCATTCGAACGAGCGTTTAGAATTTTTAGGTGACGCGGTATTAGAACTGATGGTCTCAGAATATATATTTGACGCGTTTAAAGATTTCCCTGAGGGAGATTTAACAAAGCTGCGTGCAAATATCGTTTGTGAGCCTTCACTTGTAATATTTGCGAACGACTTAAAAATGGAAGAGTTACTATTACTCGGTCCAGGAGAAAAAAAGACAGGCGGTAAAAAGCGTCCGTCGATTATCTCGGATATGTTCGAGGCATTTTTAGGTGCATTATATCTCGATCAAGGATACGACGCTGTGTGGAAGTTTTTAAGTGTGAATGTATTCCCGAAAATTGAACGCGATGATTACCTCGGAATTTCAGACTTTAAAACAGCACTTCAAGAGTTTGTTCATAAAGCGTACAAAGAAGAAGTGTATTACCACTTACTTGAAGAGACAGGTCCGTCACACGACAAAAACTTCGTTTCTAACGTGACGTTAAACGATAAAGAAATCGGGCGTGGCAGTGGTCGCTCTAAAAAAGAGTCAGAACAACTCGCAGCAAAAGTTGCGTTTTATCATTTAAAAGAAAAGGCCGAAAGATAATATGGTATTTTTAAAAAGTATAGAAGCTAAAGGATTTAAATCGTTTGCCGATAAAACGACCATCGAATTTAATGACGGCGTCACGGCAGTCGTTGGACCGAACGGTAGTGGTAAGAGTAACATTATCGACGCTGTCAGGTTCGTTCTCGGTGAAACGAGCGCAAAGCAATTTCGCGGGTCTAAAATGGAAGACGTTATATTTAACGGAACTACAGAACGCAATAAGCAAAACAGCGCAGTTGTTCAACTGAATTTAGACAATAAAGACCGCGTGTTAGACTTTGACTACGACAATGTCACGATTCGTCGTGAGCTATTTAGAAGTGGTGAAAGTAACTACTATATCAATAAAGAACGTGCAAAATTAAAAGACGTGACAGAACTCTTTATGGACTCTGGTCTTGGTAAACATGCCTACAACATTATTTCTCAAGGTGAAGTCGATCACGTTTTAAATCAAAAGCCAGAAACGCGCCGTGAAATTATAGAAGAAGTTGCTGGCGTCATGAAATATAAAACACGTAAAAAAGAAGCAGAACGTAAACTCGATGATACGTTACTCAACTTAAGTCGTATTCACGACATTACGAGTGAACTCGAGTCTCGCGTTAAAAAGCTCGAAAAAGAAAGTGCCATCGCGACAGAATATTTAGCACTTTTAAACGAGATGAAGAAAAGCGACATCGAAGTCACTGTGTTTGATATTAAAGAGCTGTCTTCAAAGCTTCATCAGTTAAAAGAAACGTATTCAAACGATGAACGTACAATTGAAGACGCGAGAAACCACGTTAATTTACTCGACGTTGCGATCAATAATTTACGCGACAAGCGAGAAGTATTAACTGAAAAAGAGCGTAGCATTCACGACGCGTTCGTAAAAGCATCTAGAGAAAAAGAACAAACAATCGGTAAAATCGAGCTGTTTAAAGAACGTAAAACGAGTCGTTCCGATCAACACGACAATTTAACTGAAGAAAAAGACAATAAATTAAAAGAACAACAATCGCTAGAACATGAAATCGAAGAATTACGTACATCTTTTAATGAGACGAAAGATGAGCAGTCGAACGTAAAAGCAGAAATCGATAAAATCAACACTTCGTTACAATCGCTTGTTGACGGTAACGACGTCGATATCGACGCATTAAAAGAACAGTATTATGCGGTCATGGTCGAAAAGACTTCTTTAGACAACCAGTTAAAAGACTATGAAAAACAAGAGGCAATTGATTCAAGTAAACGAGAAGAGTTAGACCGTCGTATGAACGAATTAAAAGAGTCACTCGACACGTTAAATGAAAAGAACAAAGGTTTAACTGATACACTTTCAACACTTGAAACATCACTAAAAGATAAGCGTGAGGCGTATAAAGAAACGAAATCAAAACGTGACCACGAAGAGTCTCATATTCAGTCGTTAACAGAGCAATTTGACACGGCGAATCGTTACATATCACAACTTACATCTAAACGTGATATGTATGAGTCGATGATGTCGAACTACGACGGTTATTACCGCGGGGTAAAATCTGTATTAAAACGTAAAGACAAGTTAACAGGTGTATTAGGTGCCGTTATGGAACTTATCGAAATCGACAGTTCGTATATGACAGCACTTGACGCAGCACTCGGTAGTCAAACGCAAAGTGTCGTGACAAAAACTGAACAGGATGCTAAACGTGCGATTCATTATTTAAAAGATAAAAACCTCGGTTACGCGACGTTTTTACCACTCGATACAATACAAAGGAGATCTTTATCTCAAGAAGTCGTATTTAAACTCGAGTCGACATCAGTAAAGCATCATATATTAAAAGATTTAGTCGACACAAAATATGACGCACTAATCGGTCACTTATTTAATACGACGATTATCGTCGAAAATTATGACGACGGTGCCCGACTTTCTAGAGAGTTAAACTTTAAAGCGCGTATCGTAACAAAAGCCGGTGAAATTTTTAACCCGGGTGGTGCGGTTAGTGGGGGAAGCCGTCAAAACAATAACTCAGCACTTAAATTACGAAAAGAAAAAGACGCACTCGACGATAAAATCAAAGCGTACACGCTAGAAGTCGAGAGACTTACTAAAGAACTTTCAAAAGAAAAGGACAGTATAAAAGAACTAGACACGCTTCTAAACACGCTAGAAACTGAAGGCATTCAGTTAAAAGAATCATATGATGAACAGAGTCAGTTATTAGAACAAACGAACCAAGACATCAAATTAACAAATGAACGCATTGCGTTATTAAAAGAAACGTTTGATTCTACAACTGATACAGTGGAAGCGTCGACGTTAACAAAAGCGATAGAAGAGAAATCAAAAATACTCGATTCGCTTCAAAAAGATATTCAGTTACTCACGAAAGCTCAAGGGGATACTAAAGCGGCTGAAAAAGAATACGAAAGTAAAAAGCAAACGCTTCTTACAAAACAAGCGGAATTAGAATCGACACTTCGATATAAACGTTCTCAAATGAACGATTACGAAGAAAGACTTTTAAAAGTGAAACGTGAAATTGAAGATATCGATTCACGTATTGAAATGTTGACTTCAGATTACGAGTCGATCGATATCGAAGCGTTAGAAACTTTATCTTTAGAACTCGACGAACAGTTAAACGTGTTACAAGAATCTTCATCACAACTTAAAAAAGAGATTCACGAAGTGAGTGAAGAAACAAAGCACGACGTGAATTTACGTCAGTCGCATTTAGATACGATAGAGATGTTATCTGAAACGCTACGTAAAACGCACGGTGAAAAGGAACGCGTCGAATCGATGTTAAGTGTGAAAATCGATTACTTATCTGAAACGTATGAAATGACGTTCGAACGTGCAGAAAAAGAATATACGGACTTAACAGACATCGACATGAAGCGCGAGAGAATTCAGTTAAATAAAAAGAGTATCGACGAACTCGGTAACGTAAACTTAAACGCAATTGATGAGTTTGAAGTTGTGAACGAACGTTATACGTTTTTAAAACACGAAGAAGACGATCTGTTACAGGCACGTGAAACGTTACTCGACGTCATTAAAGAGATGGACTATGAAGTGTCTGAACGCTTTAAAGAGACGTATCACAACGTCAATGAACATTTCAAAAAAGTATTTAAGACGATGTTCGGAGGTGGAGAGGCAGAACTCCGCTTAACAGAACCGGATGATTATTTAAATGCTGGATTACTCATATACGCTCAACCTCCAGGTAAAAAGCTAACGAGCATGTCGCTACTTAGTGGTGGAGAGCGCGCGTTAACAGCGATTAGTTTATTATTCAGTATATTAGAAGTGAGAAGTAGTCCGTTTATAATATTAGATGAAGTGGAAGCGGCACTCGACGAAGCGAACGTGTTACGATTTTCAAATTATTTAAGACATTTAACACGTTATAGTCAGTGTATCGTAATCACTCACCGCAAAAAGACGATGGAGCAAAGCGACCGATTATTCGGTGTGACGATGCAAGAAAAAGGTGTCTCTGAGCTGATTAGTGTAGACTTAAAGACATACGAGGAACGAGAAGTTGAGGGGGAATACTAAGTGAGTTTATTTAATCGTTTAAAAAAGAAATTCTCAGGTAAAGCAGATAAAGAAGAGTTTGAACAAACGCCCGTCACTGAGGAAATGAAAGATGCAGATTTAGACGGTGATGGTTTAATATCGATTGAAGAATTTGAAGAATGGGAACAAGAGCAAGTCGGCTATAAATTTAAACAAGGACTTGAAAAGTCTCGTGAGAAATTCCAAGATCAAATCAACCAGTTAATGGCGACATACCGTAAAGTAGATGAGGACTTTTTTGAAGCGCTCGAAGAAGTACTCATCACTGCAGACGTCGGTTTTGAAACGGTAATGGAGTTAACAGATGAATTACGAGATTATGCGAAACTTAAAAACATTACTGAAACGACAGAACTTCGTGAAGTCATCGTTGAAAAGATGATTGAAATATACGAGCGTAATGGTGACTTAGACGAAAGTATGAACATGCAAGATGATTTAACGATTATTTTAGTCGTCGGAGTAAACGGTGTCGGTAAAACGACGTCAATTGGTAAACTCGCACATCGCTATAAGTCTGAAGGAAAAGACGTGTTACTCGCTGCAGCAGATACGTTCCGTGCTGGAGCTATTAATCAGCTTGAAGTATGGGGCGAAAGAGTCGGTGCAGACGTCATTAAACACCAAGAAGGATCAGACCCAGCAGCTGTAGTGTTCGACGCAGTCAACGCAGCAAAACGCCGCGGGACGGATGTTTTAATTGTCGACACAGCAGGACGCCTACAAAACAAAGGGAACTTAATGAAAGAACTCGAAAAGATGAAGCGCGTCATTCAAAGAGTCGACGAAAATGCACCACACGAAGTGCTACTCGTATTAGACGCTACAACTGGTCAAAATGCGATGTTACAAGCAAAAGCATTTAACGAAGTAACAGAGTTAACAGGGCTTGTCTTAACAAAACTTGATGGTACTGCAAAAGGTGGTATCGTACTAGCGATTAAAAACGAACTCGGTATTCCAGTAAAATTCGTCGGTCTCGGAGAAAAGATCGATGACCTCGAAGTATTTAGTGCAGAAAACTATGTTTACGGACTATTTGCAGATATGATTGACAATGCAGAGGAAGTTGTTGAAGATGAACGAACTGAATAAGACGTTACGTATGAACTATCTGTATGATTTTTATAACGGCTTATTAACGGATAAGCAAAAAGATTACGTAAAGCTCTATTATTTAATGGACTTACAGTTTTCGGAAATCGCAGATGAGTTAAACGTGACGCGACAAGCGGTTTATGATAATTTAAAACGTACGACAGAAGTACTCGAAGCGTACGAAGAAAATCTCGGTATGTATTCGCGTTATTTAAAACGTCAACAATTATACGATGCGTTAAAAACATCGCTCGACGATAAACAACAAGCACTTAATATAATAGAAGAACTCGAATCACTCGATTAGGAGGAATTAATGTGGCATTTGAAGGATTAGGTTCAAGGCTTCAAAGTATCTTAGATGATATTAAAGGTAAAGGTAAAGTCACAGAACAAGATATAAAAACGATGATGCGTGAAGTACGCTTAGCACTTCTTGAAGCGGACGTTAACTTTAAAGTTGTCCGTCAGTTTATTAAAGATGTGTCCGCGCGTGCTGAAGGCGCAGATGTCATGAAATCATTAACGCCAGGCCAACAAGTCATTAAAATCGTACAAGAAGAACTTACAGCGTTAATGGGTGGAGAAAATGCGAAAATCAATTTAGCAAAAAAACCACCGACAGTTATTATGATGGTCGGATTACAAGGGGCAGGTAAAACGACGACTGCTGGTAAGCTCGCGTTACTGTTACGTAAACAACATAACAAAAAACCATTACTCGTCGCAGGAGACATTTACCGTCCAGCTGCAATCGACCAGTTAGAAACGATCGGTCGTCAATTAGACATTCCAGTCTATTCAATGGGAGACAAAGAAAAAGTCGAAACGATCGTTGAAAACGCGATGAAGTACGCAAAAGAAGAACATTTAGATACAGTCATCATCGACACAGCCGGTCGTTTACACATCGACGAAGACTTAATGAACGAATTAAAAAACGTTAAAGAAATTTCAAATCCAGACGAAATTATGCTCGTCGTCGACTCGATGACAGGTCAAGACGCTGTGAACGTCGCTGAATCGTTTAACAATTTACTAGACATCACGGGAGTAACACTTACAAAGTTAGACGGGGATACTCGTGGTGGTGCGGCACTTTCAATTCGTAGTGTCACTGAAAAGCCGATTAAATTTATCGGGGTATCAGAAAAACTAGACGGTTTAGAACCGTTCCATCCAGAACGTATGGCAAGCAGAATTCTCGGCATGGGAGATATTTTATCGATTATCGACCGCGCACAAGCAAACGTCGACATGGAAGAGCAAGAAAAGCTCGAGCAAAAGTTAAAAGAAAACTCGTTTACGTTAGATGACTTTTTAGATCAAATGGACCAAGTGAAAAACATGGGGCCACTTGATGAGCTGATCAAAATGCTTCCTGGTGCGAACAAAATTAAAGGGTTAGATAAAGTAAAAATGAGCGGTAAAGAAATCGACCACGTTCAAGCGATTATCCGTTCGATGACGATGGAAGAGCGCGAGAATCCAGAGAAATTAAACATCTCAAGAAAGCGTCGTATCGCTAAAGGGTCTGGCCGATCACTTCAAGAAGTGAACCGTTTATTAAAACAATTTAACGAAATGAAAAAGATGATGAAGCAATTTACAAACCAAAAAGGGAAGCGTAAAAACCCATTTGGTGGCATGGGATTACCTTTTTAAAATTGTAAAGGAAAACCTCTTTACAACGTTAAAATCATCTGTTATTATTATATAAGTAATTTTGAACATGAGAGGTGTATATAAATGGCAACAAAAATCAGATTAACTCGTATGGGTTCTAAAAGAAATCCTTTCTACAGAATCGTAGTTGCGGACTCAAGAGTAAAAAGAGATGGTCGTATTATCGAGCAACTTGGTTACTTTGACCCATTAAAAGAAGAAGACAACGTTAAATTAGATGATGAAAAAGCATTAGAGTGGATGTTAACAGGTGCAAAACCTTCAGACACTGTACGTTCTATTTTCAGTAAACGTGGTCTTATGGAAAAATTCCATAACGCGAAACAAGGTAAATAATTATGAAACAGCTACTCCAAACGATTTTACAACCTATCGTTCGTCATCCCGAGAGTCTTACGATTACTGAGACGACTGAAGATAGAAAAGTGGTCTATACTGTTAATGCACATGAAGAAGACATTGGCAGAATCATTGGTAAAGGTGGTCGTGCCATTAAAGCAGTGCGTACGATCATGACAGCAGCAAATGATGACCCGTCAGTAAGAGTGTTTGTTGACGTAGAGTAAAAACACATCCGACACGGGTGTGTTTTTTTATTCGGAAAGGAATCACGATGATTGATATTGGAACATTAGTAAATTTCCACGGTGTCCGTGGTGAAGTTAAAATTTTAAGTAGTAGTGATTTTACGAACGAACGATTTGCGGTCGGTCAAACAGTGACGATTAACGACGAAACATATACGATCACGCGTTATCGTAAACATAAAAACTTTCACATGTTAACGTTCGACGGAGTTACAAATTTAAACGACGTTGAACATTTAAAAGGTCACACAGTGTATCAAGCACTAGATGCGATTGATATTGAACTACCAGAAGGACAATATCACTATGAAGATATTATTGGCTGTGAAGTAATAAACTTAGACAATAACGAAACTTTAGGAGAAGTGACGTCAATTATTCCAACTGGTAGTAAAGACGTCTTTGTCGTATCTGATAAATATATGATTCCAAACGTAGACGACTTTATTAAACTCATTGATATCGAGCGTAAACGAATTGAAATAGAACCGATTGAAGGGCTGTTAGATTTATGAACATATTCTACTTAACATTATTTCCTGAAATGTATGAAGGTATTTTAAGTTCATCAATTTTAAAGCGTGCAACTGACAAAGGTATCGTGAGTTATAAAACGATTAACTTTAGAGATTACGCAAACAACAAACATAATCAAGTCGATGACTATCCGTACGGTGGAGGCGCTGGGATGGTTTTAAAACCAGAACCAGTTTACGAAGCGTTAGAATCATTAAATTTAGAAAACGCACGCGTATTACTCATGTGTCCGTCAGGGAGACCGTTCGATCAACAGTTTGCTGAAGAATTATCCACTGAAGAAAACATCGTTTTTATAAACGGACATTACGAAGGATATGACGAGCGTATACGAAACCTCGCAACTGATGAAGTCTCAATCGGGGACTACGTGTTAACGGGAGGAGAAATTGCGTCGATGGCAATGACAGACGCAATCGTTCGTCTCATCCCTGGAGTCATTCAACAAGAAAGTCACGAAAACGACAGCTTTTCAACAGGTATGCTCGAGCATCCACATTACACGAGACCGAGAGAATATCGAGGTATGAAAGTACCAGACGTATTACTGAGTGGGGATCATAAAAAAATCGAAGAGTGGCGAGAAGAAGAATCGTTAAAACGTACAAAAGAAAGACGACCAGATTTATTAAAAAATAAAAAATAAGTTGAATCGACCAATTAAATATGGTAATATGAATAAGTCTATGAGGACGAAAAATCACAACGATCCGCTGTATAGATGCTATATAAGATGGTTGGTAGGAAGAGGAGAATTTAAATGTCACAACAATTATTACAAGACATTACAAAGTCACAACTTAAAACTGACTTACCAGAGTTTAGAGCTGGGGACTCAGTAAAAGTACACGTACGTATCACTGAAGGTGAACGTGAAAGAATCCAGGTGTTCGAAGGTGTAGTCATTCGTCGCCGTGGTGGTGGAATTTCTGAAACATTCACAGTAAGAAAAATCTCTTACGGTGTTGGAGTAGAAAGAACATTCCCTGTTCACACACCAAAAATCGATAAAATCGAAGTGACTCGTAAAGGTAGCGTACGTCGTGCGAAATTATACTACTTACGTAGCTTACGTGGTAAAGCAGCACGTATCAAAGAGAAACGTGAAAACTAATTCTCATTATAAAAGACCGAAGATATATTCTTCGGTCTTTTTTTGTATACAGTTTTTCTATTCCTTTATCAATTATAGTCAAATAAACATTGTGCTATACTTTAAACTATAAATTACATAAAGGAGTAAATATGATGAACAAAAATTATTATTTTTACTATTAAGCGGTGCATTAGTGTTGTCGGCATGTAATGACGATAATGCAGATGAAGAAGCAAATGATGAGTCTACGACTGAGACTTCAAACGAATCAGAAGAGGCTGATGAATCAACAAATGAAGAACAAGTTTTTGATATCGGTGAAACGATTGATTTAGAAAGCTATGAATGGGAAGTTCCGTATGAAGTGACGGTTAATTCTGTAGATATTACGAGAGAGTATAACGGTGAGGATATTACGGAATATATCATTAACGCAAATGATACTGACAACTTTTTTGTTGCGAACACTGTTATAAAAAATACAGGTGATGAACCGATCATTCCTGGAGAATATGTTGTACCAAGACTTGGACGAAACCTAGAAGGTAACGGTGAAAACTTTGTATTTGAATTATCAGAAGAAGAGCTTTCAAAAGAATTAGCGCCTGGTGAGGAAGTTGAATTAGACTTCGTATTTTTAGAGAACACAGAAAGTGCTGATGATCCAGACGGAAACTTCTTCCTACATTTTGAAGGATTTACTGACAACCAAAAATCATATGTAGTACCTACAAAATAATGAATGCCTATAATTAAAAGGAGGACACCATGATGAAACGTGTACTATCACTCATTGTACTGTGCTTGATGTTAGCAGGCTGTGGTAATAAGGCAGCAGATGAATTAACCTCTTATAAGGAAGCGGTTATAAATGAGGATGCCTCAGCACTCATTTCACTTGTTGAAATGGAAGATGCGGATCTCACTGAAGACGAAGCAGAAGCATATTTTAAGTTAATCAACGAAATGTATTCAAAAGAAGAATTCACTGAACTCGTCGATAAGGAAATCGAGCGTATTGAAGCAAACGCAAAATCTGGAGAAATTAAGCCGGAATCTGACCTTGATTTTGAATTTTTACGTATTGAAAATGATGACGAAGTTGAGTTAGAAATTCCAAGATATAATATTGGACTTGATTTACCAGCAAGTACATACAAAATCACTGTTGGAGTGAACGATATAACAGTAGAAAACCCACACGGTAATAACTATCAGGAAATTGGAGTTTATGCACCGGGGATCTATGAAATTAACGGAACTGCGACTAAAGACACTGTTGAAGGAGATTACAATATCAAAATCGACTTCACACAACCACAAAATGACCGTGCATCTATAGACGGTAACGTATATAGCTTTAGAATCGATAAAGGATATACGAATACGACAATCAAAAAAGTGTTTGTAAATGGTGAAGAAGTTTCAATAAATGAAAATGACATGTATACAGTAAAACTTGATAACAATACACCAACAATTAAAGCGTTAGTCGATTATCAAGGGAACGAAGTAGAGTCTGAAGAAGTAAAACAAGAACTACAATATATTGGTGTGAACGGGGTTCCATTAGAACTCGATGAATCAAAAGTAAAAAATTCAGAAGAGGATAACTTAGCAAGAAAACAAATCGATAATACATTAAACAACTTATTTGATGGAACTGCTACAGGGCTCGCACTGACTGAAGCGGATGCTGCAATTAAAAAATCATTAATTAAAAATCAATTTGACAATAACGATGTTCAAGCTGAATACGAAGGTTTAGTAGACAAGTATAGTGAGAAGGGTGCTAAATTCGAATTCTCTGTTCCAACATCTAAAAAGTTAAATGAAGACAAAAACGATTTCACATATGAAGTATCTACAGAATTATCTAAAGACGGTAAAAAATTAGATACACTAAATTTCGAGATGGAATTTGTGAAGAAGAATGATAAGATGTTAATTAAATCTGTAAAAGAAACGAAGTAATATATGCACGCATACCTTAACATCTAAGGTATGCGTATTTTTATCTGGAGGTTAATAATGAAAACAAGTCAGTATTGGATTGATCACTTAAAACTAGAGCGTCATGTCGAAGGTGGATATTATAAACAAGTGTTAAAGTCAGAAGACCGCCACGATAATCGTGCACTTTATACGAGTATTTACTTTCTTTTAGAGCACGGCAATCCGTCTCACTTACATCAGTTAACAGCTGACGAAGTATGGTATTATCACGCCGGACATTCTCTTACCGTTCATACGATTTCTGAAAGTGGAGAATATGAAGCAATCAAACTTGGAAAAGATATCGAAAATGGGGAAGTACTTCAAGCATTGGTCCCTAAAGGAACGATATTTGGGTCATCAGTGGAGAACGAGGGAGAATACGCTCTCGTTAGTTGTATGGTTGCACCAGGCTTTGAGTACGAGGACTTTAAACTGTTTACTCAAGATGAACTCATCAGAAAATTTCCACAACATGAAGAGATCATTAAAAAATATGCATTAAAAAATGTGTAATCGTAATTTAAATAGGGAAGACAATAATTATAGAAAATGCTAAAGTGAATATAATATTTAGTGTTTTTTACATAAATGAATAGTTAGGAGTAAACTTATGAACAAAAAATTATTATTT
>NZ_CAVG010000118.1 GCF_000438455.1 Nosocomiicoccus massiliensis | reverse complement strand
CTACGACTGAAACTAGTGAATCTACTGATTCTAATGAATCAGCTGATGACTCAACGAGTGAGGAAGAAGTATATGATATCGGTGAAACAATCGATTTAGAAAGCTATGAATGGGATGTTCCATATCAAGTGACGGTTAAATCTGTGGATGTTACGAAGGAATATAACGGTGAAGATATTACAGAGTATGTTGCGAATGCGCAAGATACAAACAACTTCGTTGTAGCGAATACAGTTATCAAAAACACAAGTGATGAACCAATGATTCCAGGAGAGTATGTTGACCCAACTCTTGGTGTTGATATGAAGGGTAATGGTGAAAACTTTGTATTTGAATTATCAGAAGAAGCACTGTCGAAAGAACTTGCTCCAGGTGAAGAGGTTGAATTAGATTTTGTATTTTTACAGAATTTAGCTCATGCTGAAGACCCAGACGGAAACTTCTTCTTACATTTTGAAGGTTTTACTGATAACCAAAAATCATATGTAGTACCTACAAAGTAATTCGTGTTAATAAAATTCTTTAGAAATCTGTATCATAGAGGAGAAAATTTATGAACAAGAAGTTATTGTTTTTACTATTAAGCGGTGTATTAGTGTTATCAGCATGTAATGACGATAATACAGATGAAGAAACGACGGATGAGTCAACAGAATCGACGACTGAAACGTCAAATGAATCAGAAGAAGCTAATGAAGAGTCAGGTGACATGGTTGTTGAAATTGGTGAGACGGTGGATTTAGAAAGTTTTGAGTGGGAAGTACCGTATCAAATCACAGTAAAATCTGTAGATTTAGTAGATGAATATAACGGTGAACCAATCACAGAGTATGTCAGTAACGCAGATGAGAATATTAAGTTTCTCGTTGCAAATACTGTAATTAAAAACACTAGTGACGAACCGATGATAACAGGTGAGTATGTAATGCCAAGACTTGGAATTAATACTGATGGTAGTGGAGAAGAGTTTATTTTTGAATTATCAGAAGAGGAATTATCAAAAGAAATTGCACCTGGAGATGAAGTTGAGTTAGACTTTGTATTTATACAAGATAACTTAACTGTCCGTGATCCGGATGGAAATGTATACTTACATTTCGAAGGAATGACGAATGAACAAAAAACATACAGAATCCCTGTACTCAATGAATAATTCTATGTAAAATCGCTGCTCTAATTGTATAGAGCAGCGATTTTTTACGTTTAAATATCTTTTCTTTTAATAATGAATAAGCTAAGTAGCCAAGAGACAACGAAGAGCACACAAGCTAAAACAAATCCGATGTGTATCATGAGTGTGAATGGATTATCAACTTTAGCCAGTTGTTGTACGTTTTCTACTGCGTATCCTAGAAATACCGTTTGAATCATAAATAGTGAGAACACGACATACACTGAGATGAGTAAAGCTTTCTCTGTTGTAAGTGCAAAGCTTAATGGAAAAAATACAATTGAAAGCCATAATGTTGATTGTAAAGCGAATTCTAAGTCTAATAATGAAACGTCAAAACCTATTACTTTTAGTATTAAAGCGACTACCGTACCGCCTACAATCGCGTATAATAATGTACTCATATATCTGTAATTTACGATGTCTTTTCTCGCATAAGGAAGTGTTAAATCAAAATGATTGATGTTAGACTTTGCGAGTAAATAAACCGCGTTTACCGGAATATACACCATTGCAACTGCTAAGACTACATTTATAGGAGTTTCCATATACATTAGAAATAGAATCAGTAATGGTAAGAGGTATACGTAATTCTTTTGAATTTTAATATCTCTAGTCATATAGTTTAACATTTATTTCTCCCCCTTTAAGTGATAGATGATATCATCGATTTTTACGGGTTCTATCACTACAGTGTCACGAAACACAGCTTCAACTTCTTTTGGTGATTTAGTTAAAGCTTCAAAGTTCACGTCACCTTTTTTAATCGATGTAAAATAAGATTCTGTGTCTCTATCTAATAGGTCGTTACTTCCTCGAACAATAAAGAAATTCTCAGATAAATCATTTTTAGAAGTGTTCAGTATAATTTTACCGTCGTCGATCATGACGATGTAGTCTGCTAACTTTTCAAGATCTTCAGTAATATGTGTTGAAAATAAAATAGTTTTATCTTCATTTGTCATAATCTCTCTAAACGTATCAATAATTTCTCTTCTCACAACTGGGTCGAGACCTGTTGTTGGTTCATCCATAACAAACAGTTCAGTATTATGAGATAACGCAATCGCAATTGTTGCTTTTGCACGCATTCCTGTAGAGAAGTCTTTAAGTTTTTTGTTTAAAGGTAAATTAAATCTCTCTATATAGTGGGTACACGCATCTTCATCCCAGTTAGAATACGTTTTTGATACGTATTTGATAATATCTTTTAATTTAAAGTTTTCCATATAATCATTGGCTGCATCGACGTAACCAATTCTGTCTTTTATTACTTTTTCATGATTTTTAATGTCTAAACCAAATACTTTAACTTCCCCAGAATTTGGTCGTGTCAGGTTCATAATCATTTCAATCGTCGTAGATTTACCTGCACCGTTTCGTCCGACAAATCCTGTAACAAAACCTTTTTTAATATTTAAGTTTAAATCTTCAATCGAAAAATCTTTGTAGTGTTTAGTTACGTTTTTAAGTTCAATTGCATTTTGATTCATCATTATCACTCCTCATATAAAATGTTAATTAACTCAAACAATTCATCTTTCGATAAATTGACAGACTTACTGTTTTGAATGACGTCGTCGATCATCTCTTCTAGTAGCTTTAGTTTTCTTTCTCGGATTTGTTCGAGGTTTTGTTCTTTTACAAACGACCCCTTTCCAACAACTGAGTACGTATATCCCTCGTTTTCTAACTCTTCGTATGCACGTTTTGTCGTGATGACACTTACTTTTAAATCTTTAGCAAGTTTCCTCATAGAAGGTAGCGCATCGCCTTCATTAAGCTCACCGTGCATAATACTCTCTTTAATTTGATTTACAATCTGTTCGTAAATCGGAGTTTTGCTTGTATTGTCAATGAGAATATCCATGGCTATATCTCCAATCTAAAATGATAATGTATATATACTATATGTACACTATACACATCATACTCACTTTGTGTCAACAAAAAAACAGTAAATTTCTAAAATTTTTGGTTTAAAAATATTGAGATACGTCTATAAGTTTAATAAGAAAGGAGTCGACAGATGATAATCAGACGACTTGAAGATAAAGATATTGAATCATTAATGCATTTAGTAAATATCACAATGCGAAAAGTAAATACAGAAACATATCCCGATGAGTTAATCGAGCAGTGGGTAGATGAACAAAAAGAAGACTATTATAGAGAAGAAGCAAAAGACACACATGTTTACGTCATTGAAAAAGAAGGAAACCTAATAGCAAGTGGCGGTATTTCAAAACCGGTTGACGGTGTATCGACGCTTAAACTCGTTTACGTTCACCCAGATCACGGTGGTGAAGGACTCGGTCGTAAAATTATGGAGACCGTGTTAGAAGATGAGTATGTAAAAGAAGCGGATAAAATTGTCGGTAGTGCGTTAATTAACGCGATTCGTTTTTATAAAAAGTTCGGTTTTAGAACGAAAGACGACGAGTATGTGTTTAATGAAGACGGCACAATCGAAATTGAAAAAGACGTTTCATAAAATACTGTACATTAAAAAATAATATATACATCAAGATGATTTATAAATTTTGAAAGGAAGTTGTATGAATGGAAAAAGTATTTATTAGTCCAGCGAAGTACGTTCAAGGAAAAGATGCGTTACTAAATAGTAAGACGCATTTAGAAGCACTTGGTGAAGCACCGTTACTATTATGTGATGACGTTGTTTATGACATTGTCGGTAAAAAGTTTCATGATTATTTAAATGAAAATGGATTTAACGTAACACGTGAGTTATTTAACGGTGAAGCATCGACGTCAGAAATCGAACGTATTTCTGAACGTGTGACGAAAGAAGAATGTGACTTTGTCATCGCTCTTGGTGGTGGTAAGACGATCGACACAGGTAAAGCAGTTGCAGATGAAGCGGCAGTAAGTGTTGCGGTATTACCAACAATCGCATCTACAGACGCACCAACATCTGCATTATCGGTCATTTACTCAGACGAAGGAACGTTTGAAAAGTACATCTTCTATGATAAAAATCCAGATTTAGTATTAGTAGATACAGCAGTCGTAGCGAACGCTCCAGAGCGTTTGCTCGCTTCAGGAATCGCAGATGCGCTCGCAACATACGTTGAAGCACGTGCGGTCATCGAAGCAAAAGGTAACACGATGGCAGGCGGAGTAACGTCACTCGCGGCAGAAGCAATCGCAGAAAAATGTGTCGACACACTATTTGAAAAATCAGAACTTGCGATCGCAGCAAACCGTGCGAATGTAGTGACAGAATCATTAGAAGACGTCGTCGAAGCAAACACACTATTAAGTGGATTAGGATTTGAAAGTGGTGGACTTGCAGCTGCACACGCAATCCATAACGGATTCACAGCACTAGACGGTAAAATCCACGAACTCACTCACGGTGAAAAAGTTGCATACGGTACGTTAACACAACTTATTTTAGAAAATAGAGATATCGATGAAATCGATAACTACGTGTCACTCTATCAAACACTTGGATTACCAACGACACTCGAAGAATTACATTTAGGTGATGCGTCATATGAAGACTTATTAAAAGTCGGTGAACTTGCAACAGCAGAAGGCGAAACGATTCACGAGATGCGTGTAAAGTATACAAAAGAAGACGTGGCGAATGCTTTACTCGCAGCAGATGAGTACGTAAAATCGTTAAACGAATTATATGAATAAATTCTATATAATCCGCGCATCTTAGATGTGCGGATTTTTTTATTATCAGTCATTATGGTTTTTTATGAAAAGACATGTATAATTAACAAATATAAAGAGCTTAAGAGGTGAAGGTTATGGATAATGAAAGTATAAAAAAGAAAAAATGGGAATTCCCAAACGTATTCGCGTTGTTATTTATGTTAATTATTTTTACGACAATAGTTAGCTATTTTATACCAGCAGGATCATTTGAACGTGAAGAGAAGGAAATTAATGGCATAAACCGTACTTTAGTAGTTGAAGGTACATATCAACCCGTTGAAGCTGAAAGTATTAATTTCTTTAATATGTTTGAAGCAGTATATAAGGGAATGGAGAACGCCGCTCCTATTATATTTTTCATATTTATTATCGGAGGGGCTTTCGGTATTTTAAACCAAACTCAAGCTATTGAAAGAGGGTTAAATGCTCTCGTTAAGAATATGGAAAATAGGCAGCACTTACTCATTCCAATCTTAATGCTATTATTTGCGATTGGTGGCGCAACTTTTGGAATGGCAGAAGAGCGTATTCCATTCATGCTAATACTCATTCCGTTAGTAATTAGAATTGGATATAGCTCCATGATCGCAGCAGCAGTAGTTATATTAGGATCTGTTTCTGGATTTACAGCAGCTTTCTTTAACCCATTTACAGTTGGGATTGCTCAAGGTATAGCACAAATCCCATTATTTTCCGGTTTAGGATTTAGATTGATTATGTGGGTTGTCATGGTAGGTATCACTATCGCTTGGGTAATGATGAAAGCTAAAAAAGTTAAAAAAGACCGAGAAGCTGGTTTAATTCCTGAAGAAGAATTGGACTTAGAAGATTTTGAGGCTGATACGAATTTTAACAGTGAAAAGTTTACGATAAATCAAAAAATTATTTTAACTATGTTTATCGCAACAATTTGTACTATTGCCGTAGGAGTTAGTTTCTATGGATGGTATATTATGGAAATTGCAACGATGTTCTTAATGTCAGGTATTCTGATGGGGCTAGTTGGTAGACTGACTGTTAATGAAATCGCTGACGGATTTATATCAGGATGTAAAGAACTTGTTCAAGGTGCATTAGTAGTAGGATTTGCATATGGGGTATTAGTTATTTTAGAAGAGAGCATGACTATAGATACGATTCTGAATGTACTTGCCAACTCTATTAACCATTTACCATCAGTAGTATCTGCTTTAGCTATGTTAATCACACAAAGTGGACTTAACTTTTTAGTACCATCAGGAAGCGGTCAAGCCGCACTATCGATGCCAATTATGTCAACTCTTGCAGATCTTACAGATGTCTCAAGACAAACTGCAGTACTCGCATTCCAGCTTGGTGACGGTATTTCAAACGCAATCACACCGACAAGTGGTGTGTTAATGGCAAGTCTTGCTATCGCTAAAGTCGAGTGGACAAAATGGGCAAAGTTCGTATTTCCGATTATTATTATCCATTACGTACTCGCAGTTATATTTGTAACAATTGCACATTTATTTGTGTTTTAACACTAAGTTACTTTTTATGTTGTATAATTAATTAATTTAACAAATGAAAAGAGGATATATTATGCAAATACCAGAATTTACACTATTTCAAAAATGTGACTTAACAAAAGAAGTTGAAGAAATTATGCTTCCTAATGAAGAGTTTGTCGTCGCATATAAAACATTCAGAGATAGTGTGACATTCACATCAAAAAGAATTATTTTTAGAGATTCTCAAGGATTTAGTGGTAAAAAAGTAGAAGTCTATTCATTACCATATAACTCCATATACATGTGGTCGACTGAAAATGCTGGAAAATTTATGGACTTTAATGCTGAATTAGAATTATGGACAAGAGCTGGTCAAATTAAAATTAAGCTCGATAAAAAAATAAACATTCGAGAAATCGATCAACTCATAGCCAAAGTTGTACTTGGTGCATAAATATATTTTACAATAACCGAAGGTGTAAAGGAGTCCTACAATGATTGAGTTACAAGACTACGAAACAATAAAAAAAGATTTAGAAAATAATGCGATTGATATGTATAGAAACCCTGAACTTGGGGATGAAGAATATCGAGCGATGCGTTTACTAACGAGTGAATTAGAAAAGCATGGCTTTCAAATTGAAACAAACATCGTCAATCGACCGACAGCATTTCTCGCGACATATGATAGTGAAAAGGAAGGCCCGACAATTTGTTACCTCGCAGAATACGACGCACTAAAAGGTTTAGGACATGCATGTGGTCATAATTTAATCGGTAATATGAGTGTTGGTGCTGGAATTTTACTCAGTAAACGAGTCGATGAAACAGGTGGTAAAGTTGTCGTTGTAGGAACACCAGCAGAAGAAACAAACGGTGCGAAAGTACCGATGGCAGAAGAAGGTATATTTGACGATATGGACGTCGCACTAATGGTCCACCCGGCAGACGTATCTTCAGAAAGTGGAGACATGCTCGCGATGGATGCGCTACAATTTGACTATTACGGAAAATCAGCACACGCTGCAGGAAACCCTGAAGAAGGCATCAACGCACTAGACGGCGTCCTTCAACTATTTAGTGGCATCAACGGTTTAAGAGAACATGTCCAAGACGACGTAAGAATCCACGGAATTATAACAAACGGAGGAGATGCAGCAAATATCGTCCCAGAACACGCAACGGCACAATTCTACATTCGTGCAAACGAAAGAGACTATTTAGATGAAGTCGTAGAAAAAATCCGAAACGTTGCAAAAGGTGCTGCATTAATGACTGGTACAGAAGTCGTTATATCAAACTACGAATTAAGCTACAACAACTTAATACCAAACAACACACTGTCAGAGCTTTTTACAAAACATCATAAGAAATTTACAGATCGACCAATCAATAAAAAAGAAAAATCAACAGGAAGTGCAGACATTGGAGACATCTCACATAGAATACCAGCACTCCATCCATACGTCGGCATGAACTGCCCTGGAGTAAAAACACATTCACCAGAATTCAGAGAACAAACGATCACAGAAGACGGATTTAAAGCGATGGAAGAAGCGGTGTTAGCACTCGCGAATACAGGGCTAGAGTTGTTAGAGAATAGAGAAGTGCTTGAAGCGGTGAAGGAAGAACAAGCGAAGAGACTTAAGAAATAGTCGTATGCGAAAGCATGCGGCTTTTTTTGTGTTGAGAAAAGAATTACTTAATGGTGTAATAGAACTAATAGAGAGTGGTGATATTATGTCATATGAGCGTTCTGATCTCGATTCAATTATCCATGAATCGATGAGTGAATATAAAACGACATCGAAGTTTTTATTAAACAAGAAATTATTGAGTGATAAAGCTTCACTTCAGTATTTCCATAATAAGCATGAAGCGAAAACACAAGATGAAATCATTCGATTTAAAAATAATCCGAACTATTCGATTAGAGATTTAGTATATTACATGAATGAAAGGGTATCGGGTGATTTAAACTCATTTCCGTTAGCATTATCTTTATATGGTAATCAAAATTTAGATGAGTATAAACATGAGTTAACAGATGACTTTCAGTTAATGGAAAGTAAGCTAATTGTAAATGATCATTCTACAGGCGAATTTTTACTGAGTCACTTAAAGAATGAATTATTAACATGTTCTAGTTTTGATATTATTGTGAGTTTTATTAGAGGTTCAGGCCTTAACTTACTTATAAATACGATAGATTTATTACATAAATATAATATAAAAGGTCGTATTATTACGACAACTTATATGAACGTAACTGAATCTAAAGCACTAGAAGTATTAAAAGAGTATCCAAATATTGAGTTAAAAGTATATGAGAGTCAAGATTTTAAAGATAGTTTTCATACGAAAGGATATATATTCCATAGAGAAAATAACTATGGGTCTGTAATTATTGGTTCTTCAAACATTTCAGCTGCTGCATTAAAAACAGGTGAGGAATGGAATATACGTACGTATGAACGTGCAAGCGACTCAATATACGATAATATGTCGGCACGTTTTGAGCGTCTATGGAATCATGAAAATACAGTCAAAGTGACTGATGGTTATATTAAAAAATACAAACATTTCCTAGAAACCAAAACTGTTTTAAAACCGCTAAAAACCTCTTTTAACAGTAAAGTATTAACAGAAGATAAGTCATCGAAGATTTTACCGAACTCAATGCAAATGACAGCTATAAAAAATATGCTAGAGTCAGTAAATAAAGGCTACAAACGAGGACTAGCTATTGCTGCTACTGGAACAGGTAAGACGTTCCTTTCCGCAATGTGTGCAAGAGAACTCGAACCTAAAAACGTATTATTTATAGCACATAGAATTGAATTATTAAATGGTGCTAAAGAAACGTTTAAAAAGATTTATAACAATCATTCAGAAGATGATTTTAAAATATACAAAGGTAGTAAACGAGAAATTGCGAAATTTACATTTGCGTCGATTCAAACATTATATAACGATTATGAAAAATTGAATTCAGATGAATTTGATCTAATCATCATTGACGAATTCCATCACGGCTCGTCACCAACATATAAAGCAATTATCGACTACTTTACACCAAACTTTTTACTCGGGTTAACAGCAACACCAGATCGTACAGATGGTGGAGATATCTATGAACTTGCGGACTACAATATTATCGTAGATGTTAGATTACAACATGCACTTGAAAGTGAACTACTCGTACCATTCCAATATTATGGAATTAGTGATACGACAATTGATTTAGCACAAAAGGATAATATTAAAGAAGATGATTTAGTTAAAATCTTAAATACGAATCGTAGAGTAGATTTTATAGTAAAAAAGATGGAACAGTACATTTTAACAGATACGAGAAAATGTTTAGCTTTCTGTCAAAATATAGAACATGCTGAATATATGAATGCAGAGTTTCAAAAAAGAGGGTATCACTCAAAGATCTTAACTGGAAAAGATAACGACGAAACGCGTTCAGAAACGATTAAACAACTAGAAGACGACAGTCATCCACTGGAAATCATATGTATCGTTGACTTATTTAATGAAGGTGTCGATATTCCTAAAGTCAATTTAATACTATTCTTAAGACCGACAGAATCTGCAATTATATTTACACAGCAACTCGGCCGTGGATTACGTAAAGCTAAAGACAAAGAGTACTTAACAGTGCTCGATTTTGTAACAAACAATAGAAATAATTATCTCATTCCGATCGCATTAAATGGTAACAAAGAGTTCATAGACAAACAAAAGCTTAAAAATAGCGTGAAAAATAACTTTGTGAACTTATCTAGTTCTATTCATATAGAACTAGACCATATATCAAAAGAGCGTATTCTACAAAGTCTTGATAATACGGACTTTATGAGAGCAGAATTCATTAAAAAAGATGCGCGTCAGTTTTTAGAGATTATACGTCTCGAAACTAAAAATGATGAGAAAAAACTATCAATCATGGACTTTTATAGCCACGAGCAAGCACCATCATTGTCGCGATTATTTAAGGGCGCATATAAAAACTTATCGATACTCAATAAACGTATCGATGCAGAACGAGAAGTTGATAAAGAAATCAATGAATCATCATATTTAACATTTGTCATGGATCAGATAATGAAAAGTATCCCAGTCAAAATGTTATACGATCCGATTATCTTAATAATGACGATATTAAATAAAAATTTACAAGAACAGCACGTTATCTCGTACATAGAAGATAAGTTAAAAGTTGAACTAAATGCTCAAGCAAAAGATAAAATTCACTACGCTTTTAAAAGAATATCTGAAATCAAATTTAAAAAGAAGGCTCTATTTAAATATACCGATGGAGTATTACAATCAGACTATAATTTATCTGAACAAGTGAGAAAAGAGTTAAACGAGTTCTTAGAGTTCGTACAACTGAGTTATAAGCAAAACTATCCAGTGGAGAACTTAAATAACAGTAACGAACTACTGCTTTACGAGCAATACTCAAGAAGTGAAACACTTGCACTAGTCGGATATGATAAAAGCATCTATTCACTACGTGAAGGGGTCTTACAATATCGTGGAGACCATTACTTATTTGTAAACTTAGAGAAGAATGAAAAAACAGTAGAAGAGCATCTACTTTATGATGATTATTTCATTTCACAACATCAGTTCCACTGGCAATCACAAAATCAAACACATGAAGATACACCAACTGGTCAACAGTACATTCATCATAAAAAGAATGGAAAGAAAATACATCTCTTCGTCCGACGAGAAAATAGTGAAGACAACTTAACGCTACCATTTTACTACCTTGGTGAAGTAGAGTACGAATCCCATGAAGGTGGAAGTCCAATGTCGATTATTTGGAACTTTAAAGAAGTTGTGCCGAAAGATGTCATGGATGACTTAGAAAGTTAATGATGAGAAGTCTCTGAAAAGAGGCTTCTTTTTTGTTTAATCAAATTCACATTCAGAGGTTTAATTGAAATAGATTTTCGAATACATTAAAATTAAGAGACTATATTTTACATAAGGAGTTTAATAAATGTATCAAAAAAACTTATTTCTTAAGCCCTTTATTAAATGGGTGGGCGGTAAACGTCAGCTCCTTGATGTCATTACGAGTAATTTACCAAAAGAGTTTAATCATTATTATGAACCGTTTATTGGTGGTGGTGCTGTATTTTTTGAATTACAACACACACCATCATTAATCAATGATTACAATACAGAATTGGTAAATGTTTATGAAACGATAAGAGATAATATCGATGAATTAGTAGAAGAGCTAAAAATTCATGATGCAAAGAACTCTAAAGACTATTATTTAGAAGTTAGAGCTTGGGACAGAACGGATAACTATTTAAATAGAACCAATGTTGAACGTGCTGCAAGATTTATATACATGAATAAAACGGGTTTCAATGGGTTATATCGAGTTAATAAAAAGAATCAATTCAATGTACCATATGGAAAATATGTGAATCCAAATATTGTCAATGAGGGTTTATTAAGAGAAGTATCAGAATTCCTTAATGAAGATGGTATAAGAATCACTGCTGGTGATTTTGAGGAAGCAGTTAAAGATGCGAAAGCTGGAGATTTTATATATTTCGATCCTCCTTATGCACCACTAGATGTAGATTTAAATAACTTTGTTGGTTATACAGATAACGGATTTGGATATGATGAACAATTAAGATTAAGGGATTTATTTGTTGAGTTAGATGAGAGGTTGTTATGTGATGCTTTCAAATTCAAGCTCAGAAATAATCCATGAATTATACAAAGATTATAAAGAGACAACATTAATTGTTGGAGCAACACGTGCGGTGAATTCAGTAGCTACAGAACGTGGCAAAGTTGATGAAGTTATAGTAAAAAACTATTAGAGATAAGTAGGTGATTACGTGACTAAAACTTCAAGGAAAGTTAATAAAACAGATGATGCTTGGAATAAACTTTTTGAAAAATATAATATTAAAGACGAAGTTGAGAATAATGGTTTCTTCAGAATTACTTCAACTCAAATTAATGAGTTTAGAGAAGCTAGACTCATGACTAAGTTTGACCACTCAGATCAGTTACCTACTTTGTTTTCTGAAAATAACTTTTCAATACTACCAGATACAAGAGGAACTTATATTATTGGTAGATTCAAGGCTTATGAAAAACTTAAAATGATTCCAACAAAGCCAAAGTTTGTTAAATTACCAGAGTATATTGAAACGATAGATATTCACAATATTACGAGTGAAGCGGTTGCTTTAAACGTGGCGCATGCTTCTGGTATGGTCGATGAAGTTATGAACAAAGTTCAAAATAAAGATACAAGTGAGAAAAGTGTTCTAACCCTAACAGGACGAATGAGTTCGGGTAAATTATTCTATAAGATCAACACTCGTAGTAAGTTGAATGATGAAGTTTATAATTTTGAAGTAACAAATAGCCAAGTTGAGATAGACGGAAGTTATGAAGATGATAGTTCCATTGCTTTAATTGAAGCTAAGGCAAAAGTTCCAAAAGATTTTATGATATGTCAACTTTATTATCCATTTAGAGTAATAAACTCAATAACAGATAACAAAAAGATACTTCCAATATTTTTTACATTCGCTGATGACGTGTTTTATTTTAGTGTTTATGAATTTACAGATGCTATGAATTACTCGAGTATCAAATGGAAAGGGCAATACAGCTTCATACTCAATGAGAACTTGAATCTGGATATTAGACATATTCATAATTTTATAGAAAAAACACCTATGAAATATGAACCTAATGATGTTGTTTACCCACAAGCAGATAATGTGATGCGTTTATTAGATATGATTGACTATTTAGTTGAACCGAAGAGCAAAGAAGAATTAGCAAAAGATTATGAGTTTAATATAAGGCAAAGTGATTATTATGCCAATGCACTCGTGTTTTTAGGGCTTGCACAAAAGCAAACGGACTTGAAGTTTTCATTATCAAAGCTTGGCCAAAAAATTCAAAAAAACTGGGTACAGTTACACTTACTGCGAACACTACATTCATCCTCAACTCGCACAACTCAAACCACTCACTTCAGCTTTTCATAAGCGCCGATCGCAACAGCCATGTCGTACATCGATGCACCAACCGATTTGAACACTGTGATGTCAGTGTCAACGCGGTCAAAACGCATTTCCAATGCTTCGTTCAACTGAATCAATCGATCGAATTCAAATTTTCCTTGTTTTACGGCTTCAATGAATCCGCCTGCTGACGTTTCTACACCCTTTTTATAATCTGCGATAACATATTTCGCGCGCCCAATCGTATCGACGTTCAATTCTTTTGTGCTCGGCATAAACGCGCCAATCCCGTTAATGTGCGTACCGTCTTTCACATACGCGTCTTCGAATACTGCCTCTTTAGCTGGTGTCGCCGTATTTATGATGTCGCTCTGTTCCGTCAATACGTTGACGTCGTCCACAATTTCGATTTCACAATTCGCGCCGAGTGCCGTGATTTTATCTTTAAACGACTCTGCTTTTTCCAAATGTCTGTTAAATAAAATAATTTTTTCAATATCTCTCACAGATAAAACCCCGAACACCTGTTGAACCGCCATGCGCCCGGTACCAATAACACCAAGCACTTTCGCATCTCCACGCGCTAATAGATCCGTCGCAATCCCACTCATCGCACCCGTACGCAACTCAGTCAAATAGGATGCCGCAACATTTGCAACCACTTCACCAGATTCTGTTTCTGTCAAAATCGAGTGCGCCTTCGACACACCGTCTTTAATAGACATAATTTTCATCGCCGACAGTCCCTTCTCAATATCGAGTGCAGGAAAGTTCATGACCATATTGTTTTGGTCAACGGTCATCAACACTTGTTTACGATTCACAATCTTGTCGTCATTCTGACACTCTAGTGTCGCCCTAATATCTCTAATCGCATCTGCCATAGTGTAGCTCATTACTTCCTCTTCAGTAAAAATTTTCACGTAATCACTCCTTACGTCACTATTCCTTTAAAAGACCAACTCTAAACAGACCGTTGCACGCACAAATTTCCGTGGAAAACTCAATAAAAGGATATGGGTTGATTAATATATTAACAAACATTAATATATAGATAAGGCAAAAGATAAAGACACGAAAACCGATATAAAGGAGAGACACCGAATGAGTGGATTTGATTTAGACGAAGAAACACTATTTATTGTGTCACATACATTTAAAGCATTAGGAGAAGAATCCAGAATTCGCATCTTAAGCCTACTGTTAGACGGTGAACGTTCAGTCAGTTCAATCGCAGAAACGCTTGATATGAAGCAATCGAACGTGTCTCATCAGCTGAAATTCTTAAAGAACTTAAGACTTGTGAAATCACGTCGCGACAGTCAATCGGTGTACTACTCGCACGATGACACGCACGTCATAAAAATACTCAGGGAAATGATTGAGCACGCTAGACATAATTAGGAGGAATTATAATGTCAGAACAATTAAAAACATGCTGTGGTCCAGAAAAGCACTTTAATGATCATACACATGACCATAATCATGGCAAAGCACCCATTGTCTTGTACATGGTTGGACTTGCACTCTTCATCATCGCAATTTTTATACCAAAAGAATATGAGATTGTGACGAACGTCATCCTCATGATTTCAACAATCATCGCAGGCTATCACGTCGTAATTTTAGAAGGTATCGGCCACACCATTGAAAACACAAAAATCGCTAAGAAGTTCATGCCGAACTCTCACATATTAATGGGACTTGCAGCAATCGGCGCGTCCATCATGGGCAACTTCTTTGAAGCTGCGCTCCTCATTTTAATATTTACAGGCGCCCATTTCCTAGAAGACTATGCAGAAGGAAAAAGTAACCGTGAAATCAGCAAATTACTTCAAATGAACCCAACAACCGCGCGACTCATCACAGACGAAGGTACCAAAGAAGTCAGCGTAGAATCATTAAAAATTGGAGATAAAATCCAAGTCCTAAATGGAGATCAGGTGCCAATCGATGGCGTGATTTTATCTGGTACAACATCCATCGACGAGTCCGCAATAAACGGTGAGAGCATGCCGAAGGAAAAGACAATGGGCGACACGGTGTTCCAAAGTACAATCAACGGTACGGGATCGTTCACGATGGAAGTGACGAAAGAGAGTGGCGACACTGTATTCGCACAAATTTTAACACTCGTAAAAGAAAACCAAAACAACCAAACAAGAGCAGCCAGCATTATTCAAAAATTTGAGCCGAAGTATGTAACACTCGTGCTCATCGCAGTGCCAGTTGTCATACTACTGTTCTTCATATTTGGCTTCACATTCTTTGACGCATTTTATAAAGGACTCGTGTTACTCGTTGCGGCGTCACCATGTGCGCTCGCAGCCAGCACAGTATCCGTGACACTATCGGCAGCATCGAACCTAGCGCGCCGTGGGGTTTTATCAAAAGGAAGTGCCTACCTGTCAGAACTCAGTAACGTGAAAGCCATTATGTTCGATAAGACAGGGACACTAACGAATGGCCGTCCAGAAGTCACTGACTACAAATTTTTTGAAGATGAAAACACGCTGACCGATATTATTGTCGCACTCGAAAGAAATTCTAACCACCCGCTCGCAACCGCGATATTAGAGTATTTTGAACCAACAGAAACTCTAGACATCGAAACGACAAACCACATCGGAAAAGGACTCGAAGGGACGTATAACAATGACGTGTATCGTATCGGAAAACCAACGTCATTTAAAGATGTAGACGCTAAAATCACTGAGACTCAAGAGGCGCTCGCGCATTCTGGGAAGACGGTTGTCTTTATCGCAAAAAATGAACGTGTGATTGGGCTAATTGCTCTGATGGATACGCCGAAATATCACGCGAAAGAAGCGGTGAATTACTTTAAATCACGTGGTGTGCATACGACGATGATTACGGGAGATAGTAAAGAAACGGGTCACGCAGTAGCGGATTTACTCGGAATAGACGAGGTCATAGCAGACGTTATGCCTGAAGATAAATCGCGCGTTGTCTCTCTACAACAAGAGAAATATGAGACTGTCGCGATGGTCGGCGACGGTGTGAACGATGCACCTGCACTTGTGAAAGCGAATGTCGGAATTGCGATGGGTAACGGTACAGATGTTGCAGTAGAAGTGTCTGACATTGTGCTCATGAATAGTGATTTAGATCGCCTCATGAACACGCACAGCATTGCGACGCGCATGTCTCGCGTCATCTGGCAAAATATCTTCATTGCGATGGCAGTTGTCATGATGCTGATTGTGCTCGCACTTACGGGAGTCACGGATATTGCTTGGAGCGTTGTGGTACATGAAGGAAGCACAATTGTAGTAATCTTAAATGGACTGAGATTACTTCTCGGAAAGTAAAATATATCGGAGAAATGCAGTGACAAAAAATCAATTGACGTTTACTTATTTGAGCATATTGATGGCGACCGTCATCTGGGGACTCAACATGGTTCTCTTAAAAGTGCTTGTTACCGAGTTACCACCAGCAACTATGACCGCATTTCGTATTATGACCGCAGGTATAACGACTTTAATCATCATCGTAAGTTTAAAATCATATCGCAAAATGACGAAATCCGAATGGCGTTATATTCTGATTGGAACGCTCTTCGGAGTCGTTTTGCACCACTTGTTTATTGCGAAAGGACTTGTTCTAATCAACGCATCGAACGCGTCACTGATCTTAGCACTCTTACCAATCACGACTGCTATTATGGGCGTGATGTTTTTAGGAGAACAGATGACGAAATTTCGTCTCGTTGGATTTATCTTGGCGCTTATCGGTGTGTTCTTTATTCAAGGCGGAACGTTCAGTAATATGGTGTTTTCGAAAGGCGAACTCTATCTATTTATTGCGATGTTTGTGCAAGCGATGAGTTTCATATTTGTGCGTAAACTAACGTTCACATTAGATTAAAAGCAAGCAACATCGGTGATGTTTTTAATCGGTTCGACGGTACTCTTACTTATCAGTATATTTACTGAACCCGGTGGGATAAAGACATTTTTCTCAATGAGTACCCCAACGATGTTTGTGTTTTTATTCTCTGGAATTGTCGCAACGGGTATTGGTTTCATTATCTTTAACGGATCGATACAACGCATCGGTGCAGGAAACACAGTTATCTTTAATAACTTAGTCCCACTATTTGGACTCGTCTTTTCGGCACTGCTTTTAAATGACGTCATCAACTTAGTGCAAATGTCTGGTTTTATCTTCATTGTACTTGGGGTATTATTTGGTACGGGCTACATTGAAACGAAAATTCTTAAACGTAACCCCAGCAAGATGAAAACCCAATTGGATGATGATTTGTAATATACTATAGAAAAGAACAAGAGGTGACGCATGTGAAGTATTTTCTATAGATGTGTCTGGCGCTCACGCTAGTGCTCGTGGGATGTCAAAATAACGCGCCACAAGAGAGTGAAGAGACTAAAAAAGCGCCGACAATTGAACTGAATGATGAGACAGACAAAAAACTTTTTGTGTTGCCGAACTATAGTAATGGAGACGTCACGTTTAGTGGCTCGGAATTTAAGAAAGGCATGACGCGCTCAGAAATTTTGGATGCGTACGGAAAGCCAAATGCAAAGTTTAAGACAGCCGATAAGACCTATGAAATCTATGGAAACGTCGGACTAAACTATGAATCAGACGAAATTGTAGACGTCGTATACTACATGAATGACAAACTAGACAACGCAGTCACTGTGCTCGGTGAGCCGGACCGCACAAAAGAATCTGCGGGCCTTCATCAATACTCGTATCTTCTAAAAGAAAATACTGAGGATGAAATTCATCTTGTCATGTGGTCGAAAGACGGCAAGCCAATCGGTCCTGTGACGATTGAAACCGTTCAAAAAGACGATAAGACGTCGGAAAAAGACACTAAAGATAATGACAAAGATAAAAAAGACAAGAAAAAATCAGAGCCTAAAAATGAGGACGAGCGCGTCGAGCAGTTTATGGAGTCGTATGTCGACAAGCTTGTAGATTACTTTAACGGTGACAGTGAAGCGGTTCTTTCAGATATTGAAGCGGGTAGTAATGCTGAGAAAAAGGTAAAAGAAAACAAGAAGAGCGGTAATTTCAAAAATCAGGAATCTTATGACGTGCGCCTCATTAAATATACGTATGCTAATGATGATTATAATGTGACGATCGAGCGCGACTACAAGCACGATAAGTCAAATGGTAAACAAACAACGACGATTGATTACAAGATGAAAAAAGTAGATGACAATACATTTAAAATTGTAGACTACACAGAAAAATAACCTAGACAACTGACCTGAGTCAGTTCTCTAGGTTATTATTTTTCATTGCCTTCATAAGTTTTATCGCTTGTGAAGTTAGAGCCACCTGTTATTTTTGGTATATGACTTGCATGGCCATCAAGTGATTCATAATCATTCACGTAGAGCAAAATGGCACCTTCAGCAAGTTCTTTTTGGTAGTATTCATTTTCTTCATCCGTTAAGTCTAGTTTACTCACCATGCGACTTTCGGGATCATCACTCGAAAATAGTGACATGAACTTATCCCATGTACTCACTTTTGAAACGAGCGACTCCATGTTATACGTTTCAAATGCTTCGTCATACAAATCTGGCTTTGCGATGACTGCAATTGCCTCTTCCATAACACCAGATTCTCTTAAATCTTTCACACGCGCCTCTACTTCCTCAGGACTAAAATATGACTCAATTTTCCTCATTAAAAACCAACTCCTCTTTGTTCCGCCTCTTACTAGACACATACCACCTAATTTTAAAAATAAAACCAAAAAGACTTTTAAAAAATGTAAGTATAGAGGTAAAGACTATGATATATTCATGTGTAACGGAATACATATAGGGGGATTCATATGTCAAAAGTTAAAGATGCGCATCTGTTTTATATATTTATTTTTGGAGATCTTTTGATGATTACCTCCATTATTTTGTGGCTTAAAAATGCGTTTCAAGGTTCAATTATTTACACTTTATTTTTAGTGGGGTTATTCATTTCATTCGTGTGTATGATACTTCTATCAATTCGAAATAAAAAACACAGTATGAGTAACAAAACGATGCCGAGAAAATAGACTTCTCGGTTTTTTAAATTGATAAAATACAGAAAATCATGGAAAATATAGTCAATTGAATAAACTATTTATACCAAGGAGACCAAAATGAAAAATAAATTTGGTGTATTATTTGTAGCACTTATGCTTACGCTTTTGTTATCAGCTTGTGGAAAAGGGTCTGAAGAAGTCAAAGACCTATTAAAAGAAGATGAAACTGAGGAGACAAAAGACGGACTTAAAGTCGCAATATCTGTGGATCCAGATGGGTTAGATCCGCATCGCACAACCGCAAGTTCGACTTTTGTCATCACAAACAATATTTATGATACGCTAGTCAAAGTGACAGAAGACGGAGAGATTGTGCCGAGCTTGGCTTCATCTTATGAACAGTCTGAAGACGGCAAGACGCTCACCTTTCACTTGCGAGATGATGTGAAGTTCCATGATGGAACAAAGTTCACAGCAAAGGACGTTGCCTATTCATTTGAACGCATCATAGATGATTTAGGACCAAGAAAAGATAACTATCAATACATAACAGAAGTCAATGTAATCGACGATTATACGATAGAATTCAGAGCAGAAGCACCATCCGCATCATTCATAAGCGACTTTGCATACCCATGGGCAGCGATTGTTAAAGACGGTGCGGGAGATGATTTAAAGAAATCACCAGTAGGTACAGGACCATATAAACTTGTGAACTGGATTCCGCAAGATAAGGTTGTTCTAGAAGGTGTCGAACACTATAACGAAGGTGCAATTAAACATATTGAGTTTAAGATGATGCCAGATTCAACTGCACGGGTAACAAGCTTCAAAAAGGGCGATATAGATTTAATCGAAACTACAGGGGATGTTGTAGAGACATTAGGTGATGCAAAAATCGTTGAAATCGACAATAACTCTGTACAGCTCATGGCTATGAACTTAGAAAACGAGCATTTAAAAGATGAAAAACTGAGACAAGCAATTAATATGGCAGTTGACAAAGAAGAACTCATCAAAGCAGTGTGGTGGGGATATGGCAAAGAAATCGGCTCGCACTATCCCCCTGTTTTAAAAGGATATGTCGACACAACAGACACTTATCCGTATGATGTAGATAAAGCGAAACAACTCGTGAAAGAGTCAGGCAGAGAGGGCATCACATTGAATATGAAACTTCCAACAGACTATCCAAACTATGTGAATGCAGGACAGATTATTGCTGAAAAATTAGAGGCAATCGGAATTCATGTTAAAATAGAGACGATAGAATGGGGTACATGGTTAACAGATGTCTATGGTAACCGTGACTATGATCTTACAGTCGTTGGACACACAGGTCGTATCGAAGGTTATGATTTACTAGAGAAATATGGAAGCACGCGCTCGGATAACTACTTTAATTATAAAAATGCAGAAGTAGACGAACTTTTATCATCTATTAAAGTAGAATTAGATGATGATACGCGTATGGACATGTATAACCGTGTCCAAACGATTCTAGCAGAAGAAGTTCCAGCATTGTATATTCAAGCGCCAACACGTATTTACGCGATCAGTGAAGACTTAGAAGGATTCACGTCATATCCAATCGATGTTTTTGAATTAAAAGATTTAAAATTTAAAGAGTAATCAATAGGTGATGGATGATATGAAAGAAATTATAAGACGCATTACGAGTAGCATAGTACTTATAATTGTCGTATCATTTATCACTTTTTTTATGTTGATGATGATACCTGGAGATGCGGTGGAAATTAGTCTCGGAACAGAAGCCACACCAGAACGTGTCAGAGAACTTCGAGCAGCTCTCGGGATGGATGCTGCTTGGTATACGCAATATTTTAACTGGTTGACCAGTGCGATAACTGGTGATTTTGGTGTGTCTTTTACATATGGTGAGACAGTGACAGCACTTCTATTAAGTAGGTTACCTGTTACGTTAACACTCATGGTGATGTCAATCGTAATTGCGGTGCCTTTAGCACTCACAATTGGTGTCTTTGCTGCATTAAAACAAAATAAGACGTTTGATATTATAGCGAGAACGCTCATGCAAATTGGTGACGCGATGCCACAGTTTTTTATTGCACTCATTTTTCTCGTTTACATCGCTGCACAGTTTGACGTGTTTCCGATATCTGGATTTAAACCATTTACGGAGAGTGTTTATGGTGGCTTTATGAGCTTACTACTGCCGGCACTTGTGCTCGCATTTGGTATGATTGCGACACAGATTAGGATCGTGAGAAGCTCGATGTTACATAGTTTAAAACAAGATTATATGCTCATGACCCGAGTGTCTGGAATGAATCCTGTTTTTGCAATCATTAAATATCCACTGCGTGATGCGTTGATTGCACCACTTACAGTTATTGGTATTCAAATTGCGGGGTTAATTTCAGGTGTGATTGTCGTAGAGAGTATTTTCAGTTTGCCTGGAGTTGGCCGACTGTTATTTAGTGCAGTATTAAAACGAGATCTCTTCTTAATTTTAGGGCTCGTGAGCTTTATTGTGACTTCTGTCATAATCATTACGCTTATCACAGACATACTCTATATTCTCCTGAATAAGCGAATGAGGAGGAAAGAGTCATGAGAAAATATGTGTTTATATTGAGCGTAGTACTCTTACTCATTCCGTTATCGCTAGGAATAGTGTCATTTTTCTATACACCATATCCGATTACAGAGATGGATATTGATAATCGTTTTCTTTGATGTCTAAAGAGCATCTACTCGGTACGGATCAGTTTGGTAGAGATATATTATCTAGGTTAATGGTTGCGTCACGCTATGCGTTACTTTTAGGAACGGTTTCAGTCACTTTAGGCTTATGTGCTGGGGTTTTCATAGGTGTCATTTCTGCTTTATCAAATAAGTGGATCAGCATGATTTTCCTAAGGTTTATAGATGGGATGCTCGCATTCCCAGGTATCGTACTTGCTATGATGTTTGTGGTTGTATTTGGGGATGGACTTTACTCTACACTTATTGCAATCGCGATATTTATGATACCAATATTTGCTAGACTGACGTATTCACTCATTAAAGAACAACAACACGCACTCTATATAGTGGCGGCAAAAAGCATGGGACTATCGACAATGAGAATTGTGTGGAGACATTATCTCCCAGTCATTTTGCCTAGACTCGTAACACAATTCAGTGCAAGTATTGGATCTGCAATTTTAATAGAATCCGCGTTATCTTATTTAGGACTTGGTGTCGTTCCACCGAACGCGAGTTTTGGACTGATGTTAAAAGAAGCGCAGAGCTTTATGCTGAGCTATCCATATTTAATCTTGCCGTCAGGGATATTACTTGTGGTTACTGTCCTTGGTCTGAACTTAATGGGAGATACGTTGAATGATCGACTCATGAAATTAGGTGATACTAATGATTGATATAAAGGCACTCGAAGTGCGCACAAATGAAGGAAAGAGACTCGTACAGCCATTTGATTTTTATCTTAAAAAGAGAGAAATTGTAGGGGTATTTGGGGAATCAGGTTCAGGGAAAACAATATCGACACAAGCGATGTTTAACTTGCTTCCGAGATCACTCGTGTCACATGCTACGCTAAAAATGGTAGAAGATAAAAACATAGATGACCTTAAGCCGAGCGATTACCGAAAACTCATCGGACTTGATGTTGGGTATATTCCACAAAATACAACGGAATTTTTACATCCGTTAGTAAAAATTAAGCATCAGATGTTAGAGGGTTTCGTGACGCATCAGTGTGGCACTAAACGTGAAGGATTAGAACGTGCGACGGAATTGTTAGAACTTGTGGGGCTTAAAAATCCTAAAAAAATCTTGAACGGATACGTGTTCGAACTTTCTGGTGGAATGCGCCAACGCGTCAATATCGCACTCTCCCTAATGACGAAGCCACGTATAATTATTTTAGATGAGCCGACGACTGCTCTAGATAGCATCACGGAACACGAGATAATGGAGTTTTTTAAAAAACTGAATCAAGAAGAAGGTGTGTCGCTCATTTTAATCACACATAACATGAAACTGATAGAGAAGTACACGGACCGTGCGTATGTTTTCTATAAGGGAAAAATGGTAGAGACGAATGATACAAAGACGCTATTTAAGCATCCAACGCATCCGCATACAAAAGCACTCGTCCAAGTAACGAGAGAGGAGGGCGTGAGATGATTTTATCATGTGAAAATGTGTCTAAAAACTTCAAAGATACAATAGCTTTGAAAGATGTGAGTTTGGAACTTAAAGAAGCGGAATCTATCGGAATTGTTGGAGAATCTGGGTCCGGAAAGTCTACACTTGCGAATATCCTTGGCGGACTTGTAAGTCCAAACTCAGGAACTGTATATTTTGAAGGTGAAGATATCAAAAGTATGAAAAAACGTAACTACCTAAAATTTAGACAAAATGTGCAGTTTGTATTTCAAAGCCCTAGAGAAAGTCTACATCCATATTTGAAGGTAAGAACGTCACTCCGAGAACCATTTTTTGCGAAAGGACTTCGGCGAAAGACAAAAAAAGAGATGGATAGAGAGATACTTCGCGCATTAGAACGTGTGCAATTAAACGAAACGATTCTAGATAAATACCCGCACCAGTTAAGCGGTGGACAAGCACAGCGCATATCGATCGTCCGAGCGATGATCACTGATCCGAAAGTGGTAATATTTGACGAAGCGGTCTCCGCACTAGATATACTCGTGCAAAAAGAAGTCATCGAGATTTTGAAGAAGTTACGACATAACATTCGCACTTCATATCTATTCATCACGCACGACATATCCACAGTAAAAACACTGACAGATAGAATCATCGTTATGAAAGACGGACAGATTGTAGAAGTAGGTAAAACGGACGATATTTTGAACAATCCACAAAATCCCTATACCAAAAAACTTATTGCGAGTTCGATATGAAGTGTTTGATAAGCTAAATACTAACCATGAGTATTCTTTTTTATTTTTAGCAATTTTTTATTAGTAGTATTCTACTATGACAGAAATAAAAATAAGTAAAGGAGGCGTTCATATGACAGTATTATTCGACCACATCATCTATTTTTCTGAAGATCCTAGTGCAATAAAAGACGAATACGAACAAAAAGGGTTTCATATCGTGACCGGCGGTACACACGACATTTGGGGCACGTATAATACACTATTACACTGCGGGCTCTCTTATATTGAATTTTTAGGGATAAAAAACAGACAAACCTTCGAGAAGTACAACGAAGATAATGTAGATTACACGCTCATGTCTTCCATATATAAAGAAAATTACCGTGAGGGTATGCACAACTTTGCACTTCGAACGACTGACATCGAAGCTCTCAGTACGTCGCTCGAGAATTCAGGATTCGAAATCGATGGGCCTCGCACATTCAAGAGAGAAAAAGAAAATGGAGAAGTAGTCTCATGGAAGTTGTTATTTATAAAAGACAATAAGACGAACGTCCCTATGCCATTCATTATTGACTGGGGTATGAGTGACGAAGAGAGACTAGAAAACCTTGAAGCAGGAAGCATACTAGGAGATAACGGTAAACTATTAGAAATTAAGGTAGCAGTAGAAAATGTTGATAATGCGATTCACGCATTCACCGAAGCTTTTCACTTAAATAAACATGATGAGAACACTCTGGAATTAGGTAAAGTAAGACTAACATTTACGGAAGGGTTACAAGAAAATCAGGTAGTAATCGAAACAGACGGAGAGACATTCATAATTTAATGTAATTAACGTTTCGTAAGGGTTTGTAAAAAAATAACAAAAGCACATAGATAATAATCTATATAGATGTTAATCTATTTACCATATAGGAGGGTTATTAATGTCTTATAAAGAACTATCAAAAATATTAAAAGTCTTATCAGATTCAAGTCGGTTGGAGATACTAGATTTACTATCTTGTGGGGAATTATGTGCTTGTGACTTGTTGGAATACTTTCATTTTTCACAACCTACACTCAGTCATCATATGAAGTTATTAGTAGAGAATGAATTAGTTACAACAAGAAAAGACGGTAACAAACATTGGTATCAACTGAATCATGATAATTTAGAAGATGTTATCCAAAAATTAAATCTTATTAACACATCAAATCAAAAATGTGTATGTAACAATGTGAAATCAGGTGATTGCTGATGACTATTTTAGCAATTGTAATATTCCTTTTAACTTTAACTTTTGTTATATGGCAACCAAAAGGTTTAGATATTGGTGTTACAGCTTTAATTGGGGCAGTTGTGGCTATCATTACAGGAGTTGTAAGTTTTTCTGATGTACTAGAAGTAACAGGTATTGTTTGGAATGCCACTCTAACTTTTGTAGCTGTTATTTTAATTTCATTAATATTAGATGAAATTGGATTTTTTGAATGGTCTGCAATACATATGGTCAGAGCTTCAAATGGTAATGGTTTAAAAATGTTTGTTTTTATCATGTTACTTGGAGCAGTTGTAGCAGCATTTTTCGCAAATGATGGTGCAGCTTTAATTTTAACTCCTATTGTATTAGCGATGGTAAGAAGTTTAGGGTTTAATCAAAAAGAGATTTTCCCTTTTATTATAGCTAGTGGATTTATTGCGGATACGACATCACTACCTTTAATTGTAAGTAACTTAGTGAATATTGTTTCTGCAGATTACTTCGATATTGGATTTATTGAATATTTTAACCGTATGATTGTTCCTAATATATTCTCTTTAATTGCTAGTATTGTCGTTTTATGGTTATATTTCAGAAAATCTATACCTAAAACGTTTAATGCAGAAAATCTACCTGACCCTAAAAATGCAATTAAAGATCTTAAACTATTTAAGATTTCATGGATTGTTTTAGTAATACTACTTGTTGGTTATCTTGTTAGTGAGTTTATTCAGATACCTGTATCTTTTGTTGCTGGTACGATTGCTATAATATTTGTGCTATTCGCTCGAAAATCTAAAGCAGTTAATACAAAACAAGTGATTACAGGTGCACCATGGAACATCGTTCTATTTTCTATTGGTATGTATTTAGTTGTATTTGGGTTAAAAAATGTAGGTATCACAACATTTTTAGCTGAAATATTAACTAATATTTCAAGTTATGGATTATTCATTAGTGTGATGGGGATGGGCTTTATAGCTGCTTTCTTATCATCAATTATGAACAATATGCCAACTGTTTTAATAGATGCAATAGCGATTGGTCAATCTAGTGCTACAGGACTACTAAAAGAGGGTATGGTTTATGCGAATATTATAGGTTCTGATTTAGGACCTAAAATTACGCCGATTGGTTCTTTAGCAACATTATTATGGCTACATGTTTTAGCACAAAAAGGTGTAAAGATTTCATGGGGAACATACTTTAAAACGGGAATTGTCATTACTATTCCAGTCCTATTTGTAACACTCTTAGGATTGTACTTTACACTAATCATATTTTAAAAAGAGGCTTTAATTATGGATAAGAAAACAATTTATTTTATATGTACTGGCAACTCTTGCCGTAGCCAAATGGCTGAGGGTTGGGGGAAGAAATTATTAGGTGAAGATTGGAATGTCTATTCTGCTGGTATTGAAACACATGGTGTTAATCCTAAAGCAGTAGAAGCTATGAAAGAAGTAGGTATTGATATATCAGACCATACGTCAGACTTGATTGATAATGATATTTTAAAACAATCAGATTTAGTCGTAACCTTATGTAGTGATGCAGATGAGAATTGTCCTATCTTACCGGTAAACGTTAAAAAAGAACATTGGGGTTTTGATGATCCTGCGGGTAAAGAGTGGTCAGAATTCGAGCGTGTTAGAGATGAAATTAAATTAGCGATAGAACAATTTAAATTGAGACATTAAAAAAGAGGCGAGTATGTTCGCCTCTTAATATATTATGATAATTTACCTTGTAACTTCATAACATCTGCTACTTTTTGAATTGAGTTTAAGTAAGCCGCTTCTCTGAATGTTACGTCGTGTTTTTCTTTTGTATCCCAGATTTCGTCAAATGCTTGAATCATTTTCTCTTCTTGACGCTCTAAGACTTCTTTTTCTGTCCAGTAGAATCCTTGTAGGTTTTGTACCCACTCATAGTAAGATACGATTACTCCCCCTGAGTTTGTAAGGATGTCTGGTACTACTGTGATGCCTCTTTCTTTGAATACTGCATCTCCTTCAGTAGTGACTGGTCCGTTTGCACCTTCTAATACGATGTTTGCTTTTACTAATTTCGCAACGCGCTCATCGATTGCGTTTGCAAGTGCTGCTGGTACCATAATGTCTACGTCTAATGACCAGAAGTCTTCTGGGTTTAAGATTTTAACGTTGTCCATTTCTTTGAATTTACCACGGTTTGCTTCTAGCTCTTCGTAAGTAAATCCTTCTTCACGGTAGATAGCAAATAATCCATCTGGGTGCCACTCCATAACTGCTTGTACTGTTGCACCGAGTTGTTCGAAGTATTTTACCGCGTGGCTTCCTACGTTACCGAATCCTTGTACTGCAAGTGTTGCTTCTTCGAAGTGGATATCGAATTTCTTAGCAACTTGACGTCCAATGACTGAAATACCGAATCCTGTTGATTCTGTACGTCCTAGTGATCCACCGTATTCTACTGGTTTACCAGTGAATGTACCGAGTGCTTGTGTACCAGCTAATTGACAGTATTCGTCAACCATCCAGCTGATCATTTGTGCACTACAGCCTACGTCTGGTGCAGGTACGTCGATTTTTTCGCCTAAGTATTTGTAAAGACCACGAACGTATCCGCGCGCTAATTGCTCGAGTTCGTTTTCAGATAGTTTTGTTGGGTCAGCAACGATACCACCTTTACCACCACCGTATGGTGTACCTGTTACTGCACATTTAAATGTCATCCAAATAGATAACGCTTTTACGTCATCGTACGTTGTTGCAGGGTGAATACGAATTCCACCTTTTGCTGGTCCGAGTGACGTGTTGTGTGCTGCGCGGTAACCTTTGAACGTTCTGACTGTACCGTCATCCATTTTTACTGGAATGTTTACCTCAATCATACGCTCAACGTCTTTTAAAATTTCAAAGACTGCTGGTTCCGTATTCAAAATTCTACATGCTGATTCAACTTGTTGTTGCGCATTAATAAATGAGTTGTTACTCAAAGGAAAGACCACCTTTTTTGATATTAAGTTCATATGTATATAATATCACGTTTATAAAATAATGAAAGATTGTTATTTTTTTATTTTGAACAAAAATTTAGTGTTCGTATGACTAATCTTTTTCATAATTTACATATTTTAAATCCTTGTGGTATATCGTATGATAAAAGGAATTTGCTATAATCGAATAGAAATTAAAACGTAATGAGGAAGTGAAGATATGTCTATTAACTGGTTTCCTGGACATATGGCAAAAGCACGGCGCCAAATTGAAGAGAATTTAAGTAAAGTTGATGTAGTGATAGAAATTTTAGATGCGAGAATTCCGTTATCGAGTCAAAACCCAATGATGAACGAGATTGTTAAAAATAAACCACGTATTGTCATTTTAAATAAGTCGGATCTCGCCGATCAAAATATGACAAATCAGTGGATGAATTACTTTAAGTCAATTGGAACGTATCCGATTGCATTAGACGCGCGTAGTAACAACGTTTTAAAACGTATTGAACCGGTTGCGATGGAAGCGACTGAAGAGATGTTTAAACGTATGGAAGCGCGTGGCATTAACCGTCGTCCAATTCGTGCGATGATTATCGGTATTCCAAACGTTGGTAAGTCGACGTTAATTAATAGTTTAGCGCGTAAAAAAGCAGCTAGAACTGGAAATACACCTGGGTTAACGAAATCTCAGCAGTGGATTAAAGCAGGTAATAATTTAGAACTGCTAGATACACCTGGGGTATTATGGCCGAAATTTGAAGGAGACGTCGGGTTAAAGTTAAGTTTAACAGGTGCGATCACGGATAGAGTTGTTCATTTAGATGAGGTCGCTATTTTTGGTATGAAGTTTTTAATCGAACACGATAAGGAAACGTTCGATTCGTTTTATAAAATTTCAAATTATGACGTCGAGATAATCGTCTCTGTGTTTGACGCAATCGGTAGAAGTAGAGGCATGTTAATGTCTGGTAACGAAGTTGACTATGAACAAGTGACAAACCGCGTCGTTTACGACATTCGTAACGGTAAAATCGGTAGATATACGTTTGATGAGGTTAACGATGACAATTAAAGAAGTAAAAGAATTTTTACAGACGATACATTCTATAGAAGATTTAGACAATACTGATTTACAAAGTGATACACGTGTCGGTGTACAAAATGCAATTAAAAGTCGCAGACGTCAACTTGAAAAAATCGAAGAGACGAAACGACGTTTTGAACGTATGATGGCGTATGAACGTGGGTTAACAGGTGTTATTGCCGGAGTCGATGAAGCGGGGCGCGGTCCACTTGCAGGTGAAGTCGTTGCAGGTGCAGTTATTTTAGGCGATGAAAAATTATATGGATTAGATGATTCAAAAAAATTAAGTGAATCTGAAAGAAATCGTTTATATGATCTTATTTTAGAGACGTGTACAGTCGGTATAGGTGTTGCGACTGTCGAAGAAATTGACACGTTAAATATATATGAAGCGACAAAACTTGCGATGACGCGTGCAGTTGAACATTTAAAAGTAAATGTGGATCACTTGTTAATTGACGCGATGGTATTAGATTTAGATATTCATCAGCAAAGTATCATAAAAGGTGATGCAAATTCAAATTCGATTGCTGCCGCTTCGATTATCGCTAAAGTATATCGTGACCGTTTAATGAAAGCACATAGTAAAGAGTATCCAGCATACGATTTTGAAAAAAACTCAGGGTACGGAACGAAAAATCATTTAGAAGCGTTAAGACAATACGGAGCAACACCGATTCATAGAAAAAGTTTTTCACCCGTGAAGGAAATTCAGGAGATTTTAGATGAACAGAATTAAAGTAGTAGATAGTTTAAGAGGATTTAGTTTACTCGGGATATTACTCGCTAACTTGCTCGTTTTTAACTACGGCATGTTTGGTAATAGTTATCCTGAAGTGTATGACGTGTCTAATGTCGGTATCTTTTTAATGAATACGATTCGCGTATTATTTGAAGGAAGTACGATGCCGATATTTGCCTTTTTATTTGGCTTTGGAATGTATATGATGGCGTCGAGTTTTAAACGTAAAGATCTCGGTGTAAAACGTGGACTCATTCGTCGCGGACTCGCGTTACTATTATTTGGTACACTGCACGCGATGTATTTATTTGAAGGAGATATTTTGTTCGTTTATGGACTGATGACGATTGTTTTATTTTGGCTACCGAATCGAAGTCTTAAAACGATGATTGTTTGTTTTCTTCTATCATCAGCGCTCGTTGTATTAATGCATTTAGACTTTGGTAGTAGCGTAGAAGACGTAGACGAAGAATTTGAGAGTTATACGACAGAGTTAACCGATGAAAAAATCGAATATTTACTCGAAGAAAAAGAAGCGTATCGTACGTTATCGACGGCTGAACGCCAGTCGTTTATATTCGATTCAGAGAATCCGTTTTTTGGCGGTGGTGTAGTCGGATATGTGTTTACGTATTTACTCATTATTTCGTTTTATGTTCCAGTGTTTATATCTGGAATGATTGCGGCGAAACTTAAAATGTTTGAAACAGGTGGTGCGTGGAAAAAAGCACTCATTCTACTTGTGCCGATCGGGATTGTATTAAATATATTTGCGCTAAATAACGAAACGCTCGATTTTTATGCGTTCTTTATCGACACATCGTTAGCTTATGGTTATATTGGACTCTTTTATTATTTATATAAAGAAAACTTATTTATGGATAGTCTTGCTGCCGTCGGTAAATTATCGTTAACGAACTATATTTTACAATCGGTGTTTCACTCGTTTATATATTACGGTAGCGGACTCGGTCGATTTGGAGACGGGAATTTTACGCTGTCGTTTACGTTAGCAATTCTCTTCTTTATCGTACAAATTATATGTAGTCATTACTATATGAAGAAGTTTAAATACGGACCACTCGAATATATACTTAGAATTTGGACGTATTTCTCATTTAAACCACATTTAAAACGCGGGAAAAACGCACAAATTTAACTGTTATCTAAGAACAACAAGGAGTGTTTATTTGAAAAGAATTAAAGTAATAGACAGTTTAAGAGGATTTAGTTTACTCGGGATATTACTTGCCAACTTGCTGATTTTTCACTACGGCATGTTCGGTAATCAATATCCAGAGGTTTATAATGTGTCTAAATTCGGAGAGTTTTTGATTCATATCATTCGAATTTTCTTTGAAGGCAGTACGATGCCAATCTTTGCCTTTTTATTTGGTTTTGGAATGTATATGATGTCAGAGAGTTTTACGAAGAAAGATTTAGGTGTTAAGCGTGCATTACTTAGAAGAGGTATTGGCTTAATTGTACTTGGCTTATTACACGGAGCATTTTTCTTTGAGGGCGATATTTTATTTTTATACGGTCTCATTACATTATTAATATTTTGGTTACCAAAGCGTAGTGTGAAAACGATGGTAGTGACAATGGTCTTGTCAGTCATATTACTCATTTATATGTTTACGAAAATGGATGTCGAATCGTTACATATGATTAAGCAATCGTTTGGTGGACCATTGACGGATGAAAAGATTGAGTATCTCATCCAAGAAAAAGAAGTATATAGTACTGGAACGTTATCAGAAAGAAATATATTTGCATCGGACTTTAGTGATCATCCATTTATGCCAATTGATGATATGGCCTTTTTATACATGCTTCTATTTGGGATTATATTTTATATACCAATTTTCATAAGTGGGATGCTCGCTGCGAAACTAAAGGTGTTTGTAACCGGTGGTGCTTGGAAGAAATGGTTAGTATTACTCGTACCGATCGGTTTACTAATAAATGTACTTGCAGAGTTTGGTATATTTCAAGATTATATTTTATTTGGTGATTTCGCTTTAAGTTACGGGTATATCGCACTATTTTATTATTTATATAAAGAAAACTTATTTATGGATAGTCTTGCTGCCGTCGGTAAATTATCGTTAACGAACTATATTTTACAATCGGTGTTCCACTCGTTTATATATTACGGTAGTGGACTCGGACGATTTGGAGACGGGAATTTTACGCTGTCGTTTACGTTAGCAATTCTCTTCTTTATCGTACAAATTATATGTAGTCATTACTATATGAAGAAGTTTAAATACGGACCACTCGAATATATACTTAGAATTTGGACGTATTTCTCATTTAAACCACATTTAAAACGCGGGAAAAACGCACATATTTAAAAATTACACTTTTTAGAAGCGTGTTAAGTTTACAATAGTGTAATGAATTTATATAATAGTTATGAAAGCTTATTATTATAACGCTTAGGAGGCAGACCATGAATATTCATGAGTATCAAGGAAAACAAATTTTCCGCTCTAAAGGTGTAAAAGTACCGAACGGTGACGTTGCGCGTACGCCTGAAGAAGCGGTAGAAGTAGCAAAAACATTAGACTCTGACGTCTACGTAGTGAAAGCGCAAATTCACGCAGGTGGACGTGGGAAAGCTGGAGGCGTAAAGATTGCGAAATCTTTAGATGAAGTTAAAGAATACGCTGAAAGTTTACTCGGTTCTACATTAGTAACGGTACAAAACGGACCAGACGGTACAGTTGTTAACCGTTTATTAATTGAAGAAGGTTGCGACATTAAAGATGAATACTACATCAGCTTTGTTGTAGACCGTGCGACAAACCGTGTCGTGTTAATGGGTTCTGAAGAAGGTGGAACTGAAATCGAAGAGGTTGCAGCTAAAACACCTGAAAAGATCTTCACAGAAGTGATCGACCCAGCAGTTGGTTTATTACCATTCCAAGCAAGAAGACTTGCGTTTAACATCAATATTCCAACTGAATTAATTAACAAAGCGGCAAAATTATTACTTGGACTCTATGATGTATTTGTAGAAAAAGATGCATCAATCGTCGAAATTAACCCACTTGTAACAACAGGTGACGGTGAAGTTATGGCGTTAGATGCGAAAATCAACTTTGACGATAACGCATTATACCGTCAAAAAGAAGTAATGGAAATGCGTGACTTCGACGAAGAAGATCCAAAAGAAGTTGAAGCGTCTAAATACGACTTATCTTATATTGCACTAGATGGTAACATCGGTTGTATGGTTAACGGTGCTGGACTTGCGATGGCAACGATGGACACAATTAACCACTTCGGTGGAAGCCCAGCGAACTTCTTAGACGTAGGTGGCGGTGCGACTGAAGAGAAAGTTACAAAAGCATTCGAACTCATCTTAAGTGATGACAACGTAGAAGGTATCTTTGTAAACATCTTCGGTGGAATCATGTTATGTGACGTCATTGCTAAAGGTGTTGTACAAGCAGTTAAAAACGTCGGACTTGAAATTCCATTAGTCGTACGTTTAGAAGGTACAAACGTTAAAGAAGGTAAAGAGATTCTTAAAGACTCTGGTTTAGCAATTACACCAGCAAGCACAATGGCTGAAGGTGCACAAAAAATTATCGCACTCGTTGAAGAAAATAAATAAGATAAGGGGAAATTAATTGTGGCAGTATTTGTAGATAAAGATACAAAAGTAATCGTACAAGGTATTACTGGATCTACTGCATTATTCCATACGAAACAAATGTTAGACTACGGCACGAAAATTGTCGGTGGTGTAACACCAGGTAAAGGTGGACAAGTAGTAGAAGGTGTACCTGTATTCAATACAGTAGAAGAAGCGAAGAAAGAAACTGGCGCGACAGTATCAGTTGTTTACGTTCCAGCTCCATTCGCAGCAGATTCAATCATGGAAGCAGCAGATGCAGGTTTAGAACTTGTTATCTGTATTACAGAGCATATTCCAGTATTAGACATGGTTAAAGTCGTAGACTACCTAGAAGACAAAGAAACACGTCTTGTTGGACCAAACTGTCCAGGTATCATCACTGCTGATGAAACTAAAATCGGTATTATGCCAGGATATATCCACAAAAAAGGTCACGTTGGAGTCGTATCACGTTCTGGTACGTTAACGTACGAAGCGGTTCACCAATTAACTGAAGCTGGAATCGGTCAAACGACAGCAGTAGGTATCGGTGGAGACCCAGTAAACGGAACAGACTTCATCGACGTATTAAAAGCATTTAACGAAGACGATGAAACACTCGCAGTTGTAATGATCGGTGAAATCGGTGGTACAGCTGAAGAAGAAGCAGCAGCTTGGGTGAAAGAAAATATGACAAAACCAGTTGTTGGATTCATCGGTGGTCAAACAGCGCCTCCAGGAAAACGTATGGGTCACGCTGGTGCGATCATCTCTGGTGGTCAAGGTACAGCAGAAGGTAAAATTAAAGCGATGAACGACGCAGGTATCGACACAGCAGATACTCCGTCAGTCATCGGTGAGACATTAATCGAGCGTATTAAAAAAGAAGGCCTTTACGAGCAATGTCTAACAATTAAATAATAGATTGAAGTTGTGACGCAGAGATAATTATCTCTGCGTTTTTTGGTTTTTATACCAATTTTAAAAACTATCGATTATAATACAGTTATGAAACTTCACATTTTACAATTAAGCTTTGCAAAAGTTACAAGAAAAGAGTTTCAGAAGATCCGAAATGGTGAAGTATTAAAAGAATCTACAATTAAGAAGTTACAGCTCGCGAGAGAAATTTCGTTAGAAGACATCCACCGTACATTGTGTGAGAACGGTGTGACGTTTATTACGGAAAGTTCAAAGTTTTATCCATCATTGTTAAAAGAAATTTACGACCCGCCGTACGTATTATATGTAAAAGGCTCTTTATCGGCTTTAAATAGTCGTAAGATCGGTATCGTCGGTAGTCGTAAAGCTGGAGTGTATACGCGTCAAGCGTTACTTAGAATTATTCCAGCGTTAAAAGAGTTTACAGTCGTGTCAGGACTTGCATATGGTGCAGATGATATCGCGCATCACATTGCACTTGAAGAGAATATAAAAACGATTGGTGTACTCGCATTTGGTCACGATATCCATTATCCGAAGTCGACACTAAAAACGAGACATCGAATTGAAAAATATAGTTGTACAATTAGCGAGTATCCACCAGGTACACCGATAAATAAACATCAATTCGTCGCAAGAAATAGAATTATCGCTGGTTTAAGTGAAGGTGTATTAGTCACTGAAGCCGAAGAAAAAAGCGGTAGTTTAATTACGTTAGAGATGGCGATGGATGAAAATCGGCACGTCTTTTGTATACCAGGAAATATTACATCACCACTGAGTGTTGGGGTAAATGAACGGTTAAAAGAAGGTGCGATATTCGTCACAAAAGCAGATGATATATTAAGTGAATTACAGTAAATGAATTTAGAACCGTTGACAAATTTAAAAGTTAGTGTGTAATATTGTTCATTGAATCATAAAACGTGAGGGAGGCAATTAAAAGTGGCAGATAATTTAGTCATTGTAGAGTCCCCAGCAAAAGCGAAGACGATTGGTAAATATCTTGGTAAACGATATAAAGTCGTCGCTTCGATGGGTCACCTTAGAGATTTGCCCCGTAGTCAAATTGGTATTGACGTCGAAAACAACTACCAACCAAAATATATAACGATTAGAGGTAAAGGACCTTTACTTCAAGAACTTAAAAAAGAAGCAAAAAAAGCAAAACGAATTTATTTAGCATCGGACCCTGACCGTGAGGGTGAAGCGATCGCGTGGCATTTAGCACACGCTCTCGGTGATGATAAAGAATATTACCGCGTCGTATTTAACGAAATTACAAAAGATGCAGTAAAAAACAGTTTTAAAGAACCGAGAGAAATGGACCAACAACTCGTCGACGCGCAGCAAGCACGTCGTATATTAGATAGACTCGTTGGTTATAACATTTCACCAGTATTATGGAAGAAAGTTAAAAAAGGATTATCTGCAGGTCGTGTACAATCAGTTGCGTTAAAACTGATTATCGACAGAGAAAATGAAATCCGTAACTTTAAACCAGAAGAATATTGGTCAATTGAAGGTCATTTTAAATACAAGCGTTCGAAATTTACAGGTAAGTTTTATAAGTTAGCGTCGGACGCTAAAAAGACAGAGTTACCAAATGAATCTGTCGTTAAAGACGTTTTAAAACAAATTAAAGGAGACGACTTTAACGTCGACTCTGTCGAGAAAAAAGAAAAGCTGAGATACCCTGCGTATCCATTTACGACTTCCACATTACAACAAGAAGCGGCGCGTAAATTAAATTTCCGTGCACGTAAAACGATGATGCTCGCTCAACAACTGTATGAAGGTATCGACGTAAAAGGACAAGGGACGATTGGTTTAATTACGTATATGAGAACAGACTCTACGCGCGTATCTAACGAAGCGAAGTCTGAGGCATATGGATATATTGAAAACACGTACGGTAAAGAGTTTTTAGGTAAACGTAAAGATAAAAAATCTGAAGGACAAGATGCGCACGAAGCGGTGCGTCCAACGTCTACATTACGTACACCTCAAGAAATGAAAGCTTTCTTATCACGTGATCAGTACCGTTTATATAAATTAATATGGGACCGTTTCGTCGCTAGTTTAATGGCACCAGCTGTGCTCGATACAGTGCGAGTGGACTTAAACAATAACGGTGTCATCTTTAGAAGTAACGGTTCTACAATTAAATTTAAAGGATTCTTACAAGTATACGAAGAAGGTACAGACGAAAAAGTAGATGCGAAAGAAAATATCATCCCTGAAATTTCTGAAGGTGAAACGGTCACTGCTGAAAAGATCGATTCAAATCAGCACTTTACTCAACCACCACCACGTTATACTGAAGCACGTCTTGTGAAAACTTTAGAAGAGTCAGGCATTGGCCGACCATCTACGTACGCACCGACGATTGAGACGATTCAAAAACGTAACTACGTACGTCTTGACCAGCGTCGCTTTGTTCCAACTGAACTTGGAGAAATCGTTTCTGAACAAGTATCCGATTACTTCCCAGATATTATCGACGTTGATTTTACGAAAGATATGGAAAAGCAACTCGATGAAATCGCAGACGGCAATACTGAGTGGGTAAAAGTAATCGATGACTTCTACAAAGGATTTAGACCACAAGTTGAAAAAGCTGAATCAGAAATGGAAGAAATCGAAATTAAAGACGAACCGGCAGGCATAGACTGTGAAAAATGTGGCTCGCCAATGGTATACAAAATGGGACGTTACGGTAAATTTATGGCATGTTCAAACTTCCCAGATTGCCGTAATACAAAACCAATCGTTAAAAAGATTGGTGTAAAATGTCCGACGTGTAAAGAAGGCGAAATCGTTGAACGTAAATCTAAAAAAGGTCGTATCTTTTACGGATGTGAAAGATATCCAGACTGTGACTTCGTATCATGGGATAAGCCAGTCGGTAGAGACTGTCCGAAATGTGATCAGTACTTAGTCGAGCAACGTAAAGGTAAAACTGTCAAAGTAAAATGTTCGAACTGTGATTATGAAGAAGATGCAAACTAAAAATAATCTAGGCTACTATGTTAGCCTAGATTTTTTATGGTGTTTCATAAGAAAAAAGATATTTCAGAAAAATAGTAATTGTGTGCAATTGTTTGTCAAATATATTAAACTATTCAATGGGAATTTTTTTATAACAGTGAGGAGGACTGTGGATGGACTATGTACACGACTTTTTAGACGTATTAAAGTATCAAAAGCAGTATTCTCCAAAAACGATTGAAAGTTATCATCTCGATTTACGTGAGTTTGAATCATTTTTAACCGCGGAACATTTAACGGTAACGACGTTTGAGTCGAGAGATGCTAGAAATTATTTAACGTTTATATACGATAAAGATTACAAAAAGACGACGATTAGCCGTAAAATTTCTGCGATTCGTAGTTTTTATAATTATTTAAACGAACGATATATCGTAGAAAACAATCCGGTGAGTCAAGTGTCGTTTCCAAAGCGAGACTCTATGTTACCGGATTTCTTGTATGAAAACCAAATCGATGCTCTGTTTCAGTCGCTCGATAAAAACAAAAAGATGTACACGAGAGATCGTGCGCTACTCGAGTTGTTATACGGCACAGGAATACGTAGTGCAGAACTGTTAAATATCGAAGTTTCTGATATCGACTTTGACAACCGGTTATTAAAAGTACTCGGTAAAGGCAGTAAAGAACGTATCGTACCGTTTAATGAATCCGTAAAAGAAGCGTTACTTGAATATATAGAGACGTTTTCTAAAGACATGGAAGAGACTGGTGCTTTTTGGTTAAATTATAATTTGACGAAATTAACTGACCGTGGATTACGCTATATCATCAATAAAGTGATGAAAGAAAGTGCAGTTAAAGCATCGCTTCATCCGCATACGTTACGACATACATTCGCAACGCATATGTTAAATAACGGTGCAGACATACGTGCAGTACAAGAATTACTTGGTCATGAGTCGTTATCGACGACTCAAAGGTATACGCACGTTTCTAAAGAGCAGCTAAGACAAGCGTATTTAAGCGCACATCCACAAAATAATAAGAGGTGAAAAAAGTGGCAATTAAAGGAACGACGATATTTGCAGTTAAACATAAAGGTAAAATGGCAATGGCTGGTGACGGACAAGTTACTTTAGGTAACCAAGTCGTCATGAAACATACCGCGAGAAAAGTGAGACGTTTATATGAAGGAAAAGTCGTCGCTGGATTTGCAGGTAGTGTCGCTGATGCATTTACTTTATATGAAAAGTTTGAAGCAAGACTATATGAATATAACGGTCAACTTGAACGTGCAGCAGTAGAACTTGCGAAAGAGTGGCGTACAGATAAGATGCTCCGCCAACTTGAAGCGATGTTAATCGTTATGAATAAAGATACGATGTTAATCGTTTCAGGTACAGGTGAAGTCATCGAGCCAGACGATGGTATTTTATCGATTGGATCTGGTGGAAACTTCGCACTCGCAGCAGGACGCGCGATGAAGTTACACGGAGATGATTTAGATGCTGAGACGATTGCGCGTGACGCGTTAAAAATCGCTGCAGATATTTGTGTCTTTACTAATGATAATATTATCGTTGAAACGATAGATGCTGAATAGGAGGATATATATTGGTTAGTTTATCTCCAAGAGAAATTGTGTCAAAACTTGACGAGAATATCGTCGGACAATATGAAGCAAAACGTAAAGTTGCGATAGCGATGAGAAATAGATATCGCCGTATGAAATTAAGTGATGACTTAAAACATGAAGTCATTCCGAAAAACATATTAATGATCGGACCAACAGGTGTTGGTAAAACAGAAGTCGCAAGACGTATGGCTAAAATTACCGGTGCACCTTTTACAAAAGTTGAAGCGACAAAGTATACAGAAGTTGGATATGTCGGTCGTGACGTCGAGTCGATGGTGAGAGACTTAGTCGAGACGAGCGTTAAAATGGTCAAAGAAGAATTATTTAAAGGCGTTCGTGAAGAGGCGACGAAATTAGCGAACGAACGTTTAATAAAACTACTCGCACCAGGACGCTTTAAAGAGCCGACGTTTAACAATCCGTTTGAAATGCTTCAAAATATGGGTAAAACAGAAGAACCAGTAGAAGAAGTGGACGACACTGTACGTGAAAAACGTCGTAACATCCGTCAAGATTTAGAAGACGGACGTTTAGAAGAGCGTGTCGTTGAAATCGAAGTTGAAGAAAAACAAATGTCTATGATGATGCCAGGTATGGACAATGGCATGGGCGATATGTTACAAAATATGATGCCGAAGAAAAACGTAAAAAACGATTACCAGTAAAACACGCACGCGAGTATTTAATTAGAGAAGAGTCTGAAGGACTGATCGATACGGACCTCGTCCATGACCGAGCGATTGAACTCGCGGAAACTTTAGGGATTATCTTTATCGATGAAATGGATAAAATTGCGATGGGGTCAAATAGTCAAGCAGGAGTATCTCGCGAAGGGGTACAACGTGACATTTTACCAATCGTTGAAGGAAGCGTTGTTGAAACAAAATACGGACCGGTGAATACGGAACATATTTTATTTATCGGTGCTGGAGCGTTCCACGTTGCAAAACCGAGTGATTTAATACCAGAGTTACAAGGGCGTTTCCCAATTCGTGTAGAACTCGATAAGCTAAAAGCAGAAGACTTTAAACGTATTTTAACTGAACCAAAACATTCATTATTAAAGCAATATGAAGCACTGCTAGAAACCGAAGGTGTAACGGTCAGTTATACCGATGAAGCGATCGAAGCACTCGCAAATATTGCGTACGACGTAAACTCTACGACGGATGATATCGGTGCAAGACGACTTCATACAATTATGGAAACTCTCCTTGAAGAGTTACTGTTTGAAGCGGATAATATGCACGGTGCACATGTTGAAATTACAGAGAAGTACGTAAATGATAAGCTAGACACAATTAAGAGTAGTAAAAACTTAAGTCAATTTATTTTATAAAACGGAGGGCTATTCTATATGCCAACATTATTAGAAAGAGCGAGAGAAATTAATAAGCTCATTCAAGAAAACGTAAAACACGAAGCGTTAGCAGAAAAACTTAGTAGAATATTAGACTGTAACACGTTCATCGTCGCAAGTGATGCGAAGCTACTCGGTTATGGTACGTATCACGAAAGTTTCGATGAAAACAGTCGTATGCACGAATTTTTAGAAAATCGTGAGTTCCCTGAGTATTATATGAACCGTATTATGCGACTACGTGAAACAGAAGAGAATATCGACTTTAGTAATAAGTTAACGATTTTCCCAGAAGAAGTTGCAGAATATAGTAACTCAGAGACGTGCGTCATTCCAATTTTCGGTGGTGGAGATCGTCTTGGAACGCTCATCGTCGGTAAAAAAGAAGAAAAATTTACCGAAGAAGATCTCGTCTTATGTGAGTACGCAAGTACTGTTGTAGGTATGGAAATGATGAACGAGCGTCAAAAAGAAGTTGAAAAAGAAGCACGCGACAAAGCGAGCATCGCAATGGCAATCCGTTCATTATCATACTCTGAACGTGAAGCAATCGAACACATTTTTGAAGAACTCGATGCGTTAGAAGGTTTACTCGTCGCGTCAAAAGTTGCGGATAGAGTCGGAATTACACGTTCAGTTATCGTAAACGCGTTAAGAAAATTAGAAAGTGCAGGCGTTATAGAATCTCGTTCACTCGGTATGAAAGGGACGTTTATTCGCATTAAAAAGCCAGGATTCTTAAAAGAACTAGAAAAAGATATGTTTTAGTTGAAGCCCTAACAAAACTGTGCTATTATAATAAACGGCTATAAAGCCAATTACACACGTTTTAGCAAGGAGCTAACTGGTGCCGTAAAGGTTGTTAGCTAGCGCTAGAGCGGAGGTAAAAACCAAGGAGGAAAATATTCATGGCAGTAATTAGTATGAAACAATTACTTGAAGCTGGTGTACATTTTGGACACCAAACACGCCGTTGGAACCCGAAGATGAAAAAATACATCTTCACGGAGCGTAACGGTATCTACATTATCGATTTACAACAAACAGTTAAGATGGTTGACGATGCGTACAACTTCATTAAAGAAGTGTCACGTGACGGCGGTAAAGTATTATTCGTCGGTACGAAAAAGCAAGCTCAAGATGCGATCAAAGAAGAAGCAGAGCGTGCAGGTCAACTTTACGTAAACCACAGATGGTTAGGTGGTATCTTAACAAACTTCGATACAATCAAAGGTCGTATCGATAGAATTTCTGAAATCGAAAAAATGGAAGAAGACGGATTATTCGAAGTACTTCCTAAAAAAGAAGTTGCGGAAATCAACAAAGAATATGATCGTTTAATCAAATTCTTAGGTGGAATTCGTGAAATGACAGATATGCCTAAAGCATTATTCGTCGTAGATCCACGTAAAGAATCTATCGCGATTAACGAAGCTAAAATCTTAGGTATCCCAGTCGTTGCAATGGTTGACACTAACTGTGACCCAGACGAAGTGGACTACGTTATCCCTTCTAACGACGATGCGATTCGTGCGGTACGCTTAATGACATCTAAAATGGCTGACGCTGTATTAGAAGGTCAACAAGGTGTATCTAACGAAGATGTTGCAGCTGAGCAAAACATCGACTTAACAGAAGAAGAGTCAGCTGAAGAAGCATCAGAAACTGAAGAATAATAAACAATTTGGTGATAAGTACTTGTTATTTATCACCTTTTTTAAAACATAAATTGATTTTAAAGAATATGGAGGAACAATAATGGCTAAAATTACAGCTCAATTAGTTAAAGAATTACGTGAAAAAACTGGCGCAGGTATGATGGATTGTAAAAAAGCGTTACAAGAAACTGATGGTAACATCGAAGAAGCAATCCAATACCTACGTGAAAAAGGTATTGCTTCTGCTGGTAAAAAAGCAGACCGTATCGCTACTGAAGGTTTAATTGAAATCGCAGTAGACGGTAACGATGCAGCAATCGTTGAAATTAACGCTGAAACTGACTTCGTTGCACGTAACGAACAGTTCCAAAGCTTAGTTAAGAAAATTGCTGAGCATATCGTTAAAACAAAACCAGCGAATCTAGAAGAGTTAAACGCTTCTGAATTAGATGGTCAATCAGTTGAGGAAGTTATGAAATCAGCAATTGCTACAATTGGTGAAAACATGAACATCCGTCGTTTTGAAGTTTTAACTAAGCCAGAAAATGGTGCATTCGGTGAGTACATCCACATGGGTGGTACGATCGGTGTGTTATCTGTAATTGAAGGTTCAACAGACGAAGCAATCGCTAAAGATGTTTCAATGCACGCTGCTGCATTAAATCCTCAATATGCAAAACAAGATGAAGTACCACAAGAAGAGTTAGATAAAGAGCGTGAAGTATTACGTAACCAAGCGCTTGAAGAAGGTAAACCAGAAAACATCGTTGATAAAATGGTTGAAGGAAGAATGCGTAAATTCTTAGAAGAAATCGTCATCGGTCCACAACCATTCGTTAAAGATAGCGACAAAACTGTCGATCAATTCTTAAAAGAAAACAACGCTGAACTCGTTACTTTCGTTCGTTTCGGACTAGGTGAAGGTTTAGAAAAACGTAATGAAGACTTTGCTGCAGAAGTTAAAGGCCAAATGGGTCAGTAATTAAAAAGACACTTCGGTGTCTTTTTTCTATATCAATATATATAACAGTTAAAAGGAATGAAAATCATGAGTTCTTCTAAATATGAACGCATCGTATTAAAACTTTCTGGTGAGGCACTTGCTGGTGGAGAAGGTGTCGGAATTAAACCGGATATCATTAAAAATATCGCAAAGCAAATTAAAGAAGCGAGAGAACTAGATGTAGAGATCGCTGTAATCGTCGGTGGTGGAAACATTTGGCGTGGTAAAACTGGAAGCGACTTAGGTATGGAACGTGGGAACGCAGACTATATCGGTATGCTTGCGACAGTTATGAACTCACTCGCATTACAAGACAGTTTAGAACAATTAGGTGTTGATACACGCGTATTAACATCGATTGAAATGAAACAAATCGCAGAGCCGTATATTCGACGTCGTGCGATTCGTCACTTAGAAAAAGGGCGCGTCGTTATATTTGCAGCAGGAATCGGTAACCCGTACTTCTCAACAGATACAACAGCAGCATTACGTGCAGCTGAAATCAATGCTGATGTTATCTTAATGGGTAAAAATAACGTAGACGGCGTATATTCAGCAGATCCAAAGCACGACGATACAGCGACAAAGTTCGAATCGCTTTCTTATATCGACATGTTACAGAAGAACTTACAAGTGATGGACGCGACAGCAACATCGTTTTGTATGGACAACTCTATCCCACTTGTGGTATTTTCAATTACAGAAGAGGGCAATATCAAACGCGCAGTACTTGGCGAAGATATTGGTACAACGATAACAGATTAAAAGGGAGAAAATAATGGCTAACGACGTATTGAAACAAGCAGAAAACAAAATGAACGACGCTATTGATGCGTTAAATCGTGAACTTGCAGGAATTCGTACAGCAACAGCAAACGCAAATCTTTTAGACCGCGTTTACGTAAACTATTACGGTGCGGACACACCGCTTCAACAACTTGCAAACATTCAAGTACCAGAAGCGAGAATGTTAACAGTAACACCGTACGACAAAAGTTCAGTAGACGACGTTTTAAAAGCGATTCAATTAGCTGACTTAGGTGTGAACCCAACGTCAGATGGTACGATGATTCGTATTACAATTCCGCAACTCACAGAAGACAGACGTAAAGAATTAACAAAAGACGTTAAAAGCGTTGGTGAAAACTCTAAAGTAGTCATCCGTAACATTCGCCGTGATGCGAACGACACACTAAAGAAACAAGAGAAAGACTCTGAAATTAGTGAAGATGAATTACGTTCATTAGAAGAAGACGTTCAAGATTTAACAAATAAATATGTGAACATCATCGACGAACGTGTAAAAGAAAAAGAAGCAGACATTATGGAAGTTTAAAAGTTTACAGGTAAGCATTCGCTTACCTGTATTTTTTAATGTTTCTTATGTTAAAATAGATTAATATGTACAGTCTGTACGTTTTTTAATTTTAACTCGGAGGCTACTTATGTTTAATGAGAATATGACGACCGATATAAAAGGTCCAAACCATGTAGCGATCATCATGGATGGAAACGGCAGATACGCTAAAAGCCTTGGATTACCTCGAGTAAAAGGGCACGAACAAGGCATGGAGACTGTTCGTCGAATAGTTGTAGCTGCGAATCAATTAAATATAAAGTATTTAACGCTATATGCATTTTCTACAGAGAACTGGTCACGCCCACAAAGTGAAGTATCATTTTTGATGAAACTTCCTGGAATTTTTATGAACAAATTCTTACCAGAATTGATGAGAGAAAATGTAAAAGTAGAGACGATCGGTGAATTTGATGAATTGCCTTTACATACTAAAAAAGCCGTTTCTTATGCGGTCAATAAAACAAAAAACAATACGGGTTTAACGTTAATTTTTGCACTAAATTACGGTGGTAGAAATGAAATTGTACGCGCTGTAAAAATATCGCAAAAGACGTTGAAAGAGGGACTATAGAGTCATCAAATATTACTGACGAAATGTTCAGTACGTATTTATATACAAAAGATTATCCAGATCCGGAATTACTCATTCGAACGAGTGGGGAATATAGAATTAGTAACTTTTTATTATGGCAAATATCGTATAGCGAATTATATTTTACAGATACGTATTGGCCTGAATTATCTGTCGAAGAGTTCAATTCTATTATCGAAAGTTATTGTAAAAGAGACCGAAGATTTGGTGGGTTAAAGGAGGAACGTCACGATGAAAACTAGAGTTATTACAGCAGTTGTCGCGTTACTCATTTTTTTACCTCTTGTAATCTACGGCGGTATTCCATTTTTAGCGCTCGTATACTTAATGTCTTTTGTCGCTTTATACGAAATCTTAAAAATGAACCGAATCCATATTTTCAGTGTGCCGGGTATTATGTCGATTCTCGCATTGTTTTTAATCCTCGGACCAAATTCGACATTTTTGCCAACAGTTGAAGCATACCGTTTAAATTTACTCATCGGTATTGCACTCATTATGTTGTCGTTTACAGTTATATCTAATAACCGATTCTCGTTTGTCGACATGGGATTTTGTGTCATGAGTGTCGCTTATATAGGTATTGGATTTATGTATGCCTATGAAACGAGAAATGCTGGTCTGATTTATTTAATGTACGGACTTTTAATCGTATGGACGACCGATACAGGTGCCTATTTATTTGGTCGCGCCATTGGTAAGCGAAAATTATGGCCGCGTATCTCACCAAATAAAACGATAGAAGGTGCGCTCGGTGGACTATTTAGTGCTGCAGTTCTTGCAGTAATATTTTCACTGACAGGTCTTTTAGATAACAATATGTTTTCACTCGTCGTTCTAACGGTGATTTTAAGTGCATTTGGTCAAATGGGAGATCTCGTTGAATCTGCATTAAAGAGACATTTTGACGTCAAAGATTCAGGGACAATTTTACCTGGCCACGGTGGTATTCTAGACAGATTCGATAGTTTTATATTCGTTCTACCGTTAATGAATATACTACCGATAATTATTTAGAAGGTGACTTTATGAAAAAAATATCGATATTAGGTGTGACGGGTTCAATTGGAACTCAAACGCTAGACGTCATAAGACATAATAGCGATAAGTTTTCTGTAGAAGCAATTTCTGCAGGTCGAAATATCGAGATGTTAAGACAAATTATTACAGAGTTTAAGCCGAAACTCGTATCAGTCATGGATGAACGAGATGCGACATCTTTAAAAGGTGAGTTTACAGATGTGACATTTACGTACGGAAATGATGGATTAGTTGACGTTGCGACATATGACGCAGATATATTAGTGACTGCGATATTAGGAAGTGTTGGACTCGTTCCGACGTTACGCGCAATTGAAAAGGGGCGTAAAATCGCTCTAGCAAACAAAGAAACACTCGTCGCAGCAGGTGAAATCGTCATGAAACATGCGAAACAGTACAGTGCAGAAATTATTCCTGTCGATAGTGAACATTCCGCAATTTTTCAATGTTTAAACGGTGAAAAACTCTCTCAAGTTCGTCAGCTCATTATTACTGCGTCAGGCGGAAGTTTTAGAGATTTAACACGTGAAGAGTTAAAATACGTCACGAAAAAAGATGCGTTAAACCATCCGAACTGGTCGATGGGTCAAAAGATTACGATCGACAGCGCAACGATGATGAATAAAGGTTTAGAAGTCATCGAAGCACACCACTTATTTAATATGCCAATTGAAAAGATAAAGACGCTAATTCATCGTGAAAGTATTATTCACTCGATGGTTGAGTTTACGGATAATAGTATAATCGCTCAACTTGGAAATAGTGATATGCGTACGGCGATTCAATACGCGATGACGTATCCAGACCGTATTTATAAAGACAATCCGCTGGGTATCAATACGTTGTCGACACTTAACTTTGAACCGATGGACTTTAAGCGATTTAAGATGATTCAACTTGCGTATGATGCGTTAAAAGTCGGTGGAACGATGCCAGCCGTTATGAACGCAGCGAATGAGTATGCAGTGAACAAGTTTTTAAACGATGAAATTACATTTTTAGAAATAGAAGATATCGTTGAATCGAGAATGGCACACCATGAGGTTGTACAAAATCCAGACCTCGAAACGATTTTACATTATGATAAGTTATATAAGGCAGACTGGAGGGTTTAACTGTTGGTAGGTATTTTATCTTTTATAGTCGTATTTGGTGTACTCGTTACAGTACATGAACTCGGTCACTTATACTTCGCAAAACGAGCAGGCATCTATTGTCCAGAATTTGCGATTGGAATGGGGCCAAAACTATTTTCATACAGCCATAACGACACGTTATATACTATTCGTTTATTACCAGTCGGGGGATACGTTCGTATGGCGAGTGCGGATATGGAAGTGAACCCTTTAAATAAAGGGATGAGCATCGCACTAAAATTAAACGATTCAAACGAAATTACACACGTATTATTAGATGATAAACATAACTTTAGCGACATCGAAGCGGTTGAAGTTATCGACAACGATTTCGTTGAAAAAATGACGGTGACAGCAAATCGCTATAGCGATAATAATGTCGTCACGTACACGCTCGCAAAAACAGCATATTTAGTTGAAAACGGACAATTAGAGCGTATCGCAAGCTATGATGAACGTTTTGAGTCAAAGACGCCGTGGCAACGATTTTTAACATTATTCGCAGGACCATTATTTAACTTCTTACTCGCATTTGTGTTATTTATCTTTTTAGCTTATGTTGTCGGGAAAACAGTCGATACACCGATTGTCGGTGAAGTATCAAGTGGATCTCCAGCAGAAGAAGCGGGGATTGTCGTCGGTGACGAAGTGAAAGAAGTCAATGGTCAAGTCGTCAGTGACTGGACAGAAATGACACAAACGATCGCAGCAAAAGGTGGAGAAGATAAACCGATTACGTTTACTGTTGAAAACGATGGTAACGTCCGTGAAGTTGACATCGTGCCGATGATTGAAGAAACAGAGACTCCAACCGGTGACGTTGAGAAACGATTAATTATCGGTGTACGTCAGATGATGGCAGAACCTAAAAATATTTTTGAACCGATTCTGTGGGGTACTGAAAGAATGATTGAAGTGAGTACGATGTTACTCACGTTACTCGGTCAACTGTTCTTATCGATATTCCAAGGTGAGTTTACATTTGATATGTTAAACGGACCCGTCGGTATTTATAAAGTGACAGAATCTGTCGCACAGCTTGGGATTATTAGTTTAATCGCATTTACTGCGATGATTAGTGTAAACTTAGGGGTAATGAACTTATTACCAATTCCAGCACTTGACGGAGGAAGAATATTATTCGTCTTATACGAAGCGATATTTAGAAAACCGGTAAATAAAAAAGTTGCAATGAATATTCAAATTGCCGGTGTATTATTCGTTATAATGATTATGATCTTAGTGACATGGAATGACATCAAAGTATTTTTCTTAGGGGGATAATTGAATGAGACAATCAAAAATGTTTATACCAACGCAGCGTGAAGTACCAGCTTCTGCTGAAAGTTTAAGTCACCAGTTAATGTTAAAGTCAGGAATGATTAAACAACTCGCGCGCGGGGTGTATACGTACTTACCAATTACAAAGCTCGTACTACAAAACATCGAAAACATCGTACGTGAAGAGATGAACCGTATCGATGGGAACGAAGTTCAAATGCCAGTACTCGCACCGAGAGAATTATGGGAAGAGTCTGGTCGCTGGGAGAAATATGGTAAAGAGTTAATGCGTTTAAAAGACCGTCACGACAGAGACTTTTTACTTGGACCAACACATGAAGAAGTCGTCGTAGACTTAGTGAGAGACGAGTTACGTAGTTATAAACGTCTACCACTCACGATTTACCAAATTCAAACGAAATTCCGTGACGAACTACGCCCACGCTTTGGATTATTACGTGGAAGAGAATTCATTATGAAAGATGCGTATTCGTTCCACGTCGACCAAGAATCACTATCTAAAACGTATCAAGATATGTATAACGCATATGAAAAAATATTTACACGTCTCGGTTTAGATTTTAGAGCAGTTGAAGCAGATAGTGGTGCAATCGGTGGGTCACACACTCACGAATTTATGGCGCTATCTGAAATTGGTGAAGATACGATTGTATTCAGTGAAAATAGTGACTACGCAGCAAACATCGAAAAAGCAGCGTGCTTACGTCCTGAAGAAAAAAGTAATGATGCAGAAAAAGAAATCGAAAAAGTAGATACACCGAACGTAAAATCATGTAGTGAACTTGCTGATTTACTCGGCATTGATTTAAAAGAAACGACGAAAACGATGGTCGTTAACGTCGACGGTGAATTTAAAATGATCGTACTTCGTGGAGATCACGAGTTAAATACGATCAAATTAAAAACATTCTTTAATTCAAATACAGAGCCAGAGCTTGCAGATGAATCAGATATTTTAGAAATTTTCAATGCACACCCAGGATCACTCGGACCAGTTAACAGTAAAATTCCTGTATATATCGATTATCAAGTAGAAGTGATGAAGAACTTCCCAGTTGGTGCGAATGAAGATAACTATCACTTTATCAACGTGAACTTAAAAGACGTTGAGGTCGAAGACTTCGGAGATTTCAGATTCATTACTGAAGGTGAAATGGCACCAGACGGTAGCGGACCAGTGAAGTTTAGAGAAGGTATCGAAGTTGGACAAGTGTTCGAGCTAGGTACTGAATACAGTGAAGCATTAAATTTAACAGTGTTAAACGAACGTGGCCAAAGTGTTCCAGTATTAATGGGATGCTATGGTATTGGTATTTCAAGAGCTTTATCAGCAATCATTGAAAAATACCACGACGAAAATGGAATAATGTGGCCGAAATCTGTCACTCCTTTTGACGTACACATCGTCATGATGAACGTTAAAAAAGAAGAGTTCGTAAATCCAGCTGAAGAATTATACGATTCACTATCTAAACAATATAAAGTGTTACTCGATGACCGTGATGAGCGTGCGGGTGTTAAATTTAACGACTCAGACTTAATCGGTATTCCAGTAAGAGTTGTCGTAGGGCGCGGTATTAAAGATGGTGTCGTTGAAGTGAAATTTAGAAATAGTGAAAAAACGCACGACGTGAAACTCGAAGACTTAGAATCATTTATAAACGAACATTATAACTAACAATACTACAGCGTAAATCGAGAGATTTACGCTTCTTTTTGGAGAGATGCTTTGTGGATTACAACCGGCAATTTAACATACTCTTACAACAGACAAATATAGAAGACAATGAACAGTTAACTGGTGGGGAACTTAGAAAAGTAATCGTCGACGACAAAACGCGTGAATGGGAGTTTCATATTCATTTTGAAACGCTCATCGATTACGCGGTATTTGCGTTTTTAAAGCAAAAAGTCGAAGAGACGTTTCGAAATATCGCAACGGTTCGCCTAAGAGTACATGCAGATGAATTCGAAGAGCGAGACGTTTACGAGTATTTAAACGAAGTGCTCGAAAATATCGAAGTGACTGAAAACTTTAAGCGCCAAATTAACAATTCAAAAATTATGTATAACGATGACACTTTAAAATTTAGTTTTACGAGTGACGTCACTAAAAAATATTTTGAACGACAAATTAAAAACAATTTAATTTTAGAATATCGTTCATATGGCATCCTCATCTCAGACATCGTGGCAGATGTAGATTTTGATGCACAAACTAAAAACGATGAAAAACTCGATCAAAAAATAACGAATCATACTGAGAAGTTATTAGAGCAACATAAAAAAGAGAAAGAAAAAGAAGTATCGAAGCCTAAAGAAATCGTTAAGCAAATTGGTAAAAAACTTACGTTTGATGGCGTAAGAAAGATGTATACGATTGAAGATGAAGAATATAACGTCCGATTAGAAGGTGTAATTTTTAGCAAAGACGTGATACATACACGTACTGGGAAACAAATTTTAAATATGAAAATTACAGACTACACGGATAGCATTCAAGTGAAACGTTTCGGTAACAAAGAAGAAGAAACTAACGTATTCGAAGCGCTGAATAAAGGGGACTGGGTGATCGTTGAAGGTAATATTGAGTACGATGACTTCGCAAAAGACCTCGTCATGAATTTACGTGCGTTAACGATTACTAAACCACCTAAACATGAAGATGATAGTGAAGAGAAGCGTGTCGAACTTCATCTTCATTCGATGATGAGTGCGATGGACGGTGTGACGACAATTGAAGATTATATTGACCGTGCGGTTGAATACGGACATCCTGCACTTGCTATAACAGATCATAACAACGTTCAAGCATTCCCGAACGCATATAACTATGCTAAAAGTAAAGGTTTAAAAATGCTTTTCGGTATGGAAGCGAATATCGTCGAAGATAGTGCGAAACTCGCATTTAAAGATAGTCCAGTGCGATTAGAAGACGCGACGTACGTCGTATTTGACGTTGAGACGACAGGGTTATCTAGTAGATACGACAAAATTATCGAACTCGCAGCAGTGAAAGTACATAATGGTGAAATCATCGACCGTTATGAAAGCTTTATTAACCCGCATGAACCATTATCAGAGGTCATTAAAAACTTAACAGGTATTACAGATTCGATGTTAGAAAACGAACGTGAATTTGAAGATGTTCTCCCTGAATTTAGAGAATGGGTCGGGGATGCGATATACGTCGCACATAACGCGACGTTTGACATGGGGTTCATCGATACGGCATTTACTAAACTGGGTTTTGGTCCGTCAGAAAACCCAGTGATTGATACGCTTGAGATTACGAGAGTACTCAATAAAGACTTAAAGCGTCATAACTTAGCAGCACTCGCAAAACATTATAACGTCGAACTCGTTAGTCATCATAGAGCGATCTATGACGCAGAAGCGACAGGGTTTATTTTTATAAAGATGTTAGCACAGTTAAAGAATGCTGGTATTGAAACACATCAGGATATTAATACGCTCGCTAGGGACGATGCGTTCAAGTTAAGTAAGCCGAGTCACGCGACGATCTTAGTCAAAAACCAAATTGGTTTAAAAAACTTATTTAAAATTGTTTCAGACAGTTTAACAGATAGCTTTTACCAAGTACCGCGCGTGAGAAAACACTTTTTAGACGCGCACCGTGAGGGGTTAATTATCGGAAGTGCGTGTGATAACGGAGAAGTGTTTAGAACGTTATTAGAAAAGTCATATGACGATGCACTTAAAAAAGCACGTTACTATGACTATTTAGAAGTGTTCCCGAAAGACTTATATGTTCATCTCTATGAGCGCGAGTTAATTCGAGATGACGATATGTACGAAGAACTCATTCATAACATGATTAAAATCGGAGACGAATTATCGATTCCAGTCGTCGCGACAGGAAACGTACATTATCTCGATAAAAAAGATAAGATTCGTCGCGAAATTATCATTAAAGGAAATCCTGGGAATCCGTTATCCCGTCAAACGTTACCGGAAGCTCATTTTAGAACGACGACTGAAATGCTTGAGGACTTTTCGTTTTTAGGTGACGAACTTTCACGAAAAATTGTCATTGAAAATACGAACGAAATTAGTCGTTCAATCGACGAAGTCGAAGTTATTAAAAATGGATTATTCACACCAGAAATTGAAAATGCAAACGAAGAAGTTAAGGAGTTAACGTATTCAACAGCAAAAGAAATCTACGGTGATCCGTTACCAGAAATTATCGAAGCACGTTTAGAAAAAGAGTTAAACAGTATTATTTCAAACGGGTTTGGCGTCGTGTATTTAATCTCACAAAAGCTCGTTAAAAAATCACTCGATGACGGTTACTTAGTAGGGAGTCGTGGTTCGGTCGGTTCAAGTTTAGTTGCGACGATGATGGGAATTACTGAAGTGAACCCGATGCCGCCGCACTATATTTGTCCGAAGTGTCAGCGTAGTGAATTTTTCGACGACGGTAAATATAACTCAGGATTTGATTTACCTGACAAAAAGTGCGAGAAGTGTGACGTCGAATTCATTAAAGAAGGCCAAGACATTCCGTTCGAAACGTTCTTAGGATTTAAAGGGGATAAAGTACCAGATATCGATTTAAACTTTAGTGGAGAATACCAAGCGACGGCACATAACTACACGAAAGAACTATTCGGTGTAGACTACGTATACCGTGCAGGAACGATATCAACTCTCGCAGATAAAACTGCATTCGGATATGTGAATGGGTATATGAATGATCACGGCCTTCATAAACGTAAAGCAGAAATCGATAGGCTGTCTAGTGAAAGTGAAGGGATTAAACGTACGACTGGTCAGCACCCAGGTGGAATTATCGTTATCCCAGATTCGATGGACGTCTTCGACTTTACACCGATTCAATATCCAGCAGACGATACGTCGAGTGAATGGCGTACGACACACTTTGATTTCCATAGTATCGACGAAAACGTCTTAAAACTCGACATACTCGGTCACGTCGACCCGACGATGATTCGTATGCTCGAAGATTTAACGGGCGTGGATCCGAAGACGATTCGAATCGACGACGAAGATACGATGAAACTATTTGAAGGTCCAGAGGTACTCGGTGTAAGTCGAGATGACATTATGAGTAACACTGGAACGTACGGTGTACCTGAATTCGGAACACCATTCGTTCGTGAAATGTTAGAAGATACAAAACCAAATACGTTTGGCGAGCTCGTTCAAATCTCCGGATTATCCCACGGTACTGACGTATGGCTAGGGAATGCACAAGATTTAATCCGAAAAGGAATTTGTGACATTTCAACAGTTATCGGGTGTCGTGACGATATAATGGTTACTTTAATGTATAAAGGACTCGAGCCGAGTTTAGCGTTTAAAATTATGGAGAGTGTACGTAAAGGACGCGGACTTCAACCAGAGTGGATTGAAGCGATGAAAGCAAACGGTGTCGAAGATTGGTATATCGATTCTTGCTTGAAAATCAAGTACATGTTCCCGAAAGCTCACGCAGCAGCGTACGTACTTATGGCAGTAAGAATTGCGTACTTTAAAGTGCATTATCCTAAAGAATATTACGCGACGTATTTAAGTGTACGTGCAGCAGACTTTGATTTAATGACGATGACAAAAGACAAGTCGACGATTCGTACGCGCGTCAAAGAGATGAAAGACAACTACAACGAATTAACAAAAAAAGAAAAAGATTTATTAATCGTTTTAGAGATTGTAAATGAGATGAGACATCGAAATATTAACATGCTACCAATTGATATTGAAAAATCTCATCCAGAGCACTTCATTATAGAAGGCGATGCTTTAATCCCACCGTTTACTGCCGTACCAGGACTCGGGTTAAGTGTTGCTAGAAATATTGCTGAAGTGAGAAAGAATGACCACTTTATCAGTAAAGAAGATTTAAATAAAAAAGCTGGAGTATCTCAAAAAGTGATCGATTATTTAACAGAACTTGGAAGTTTAGATCATTTACCAGATAAAGCACAGCTTTCTATATTCGACTTATAAATAATGATGTGTTATAATTAACTAGAAATAAAATGTTGTGGATTTGGAAAAGAGCGCACCATCGTGTCCGCTCTTTTCTTATGTTTTAAGCGAGGTGAACGTATCGGTGAATAAAAAAGAATTACACATATTTGAATTAGCAGAACCGGTTGTAGAATCATTGGACTACTCATTAATTGAAGTGGAGTACAAAAAAGAAGGTAAAGATTGGTTTTTAAGATTTTATTTAGACAAACCAGGTGGAATTACGTTAGATGATTGCGTACGTGGCAGTGAAGTACTTGCTGAAAAATTAGACGAATGGGATATTATCGACGGTCATTATTTCCTCGATGTCTCTTCACCAGGTGCAGAGCGTCCAATCAAAACTGAAAAAGATTTAGAGACGACATTAAACAATGGTATTTATGTAAAAACATACCAGCATATCGATGGTGAACAAGAATGGACAGGAATACTCACAGAGTACGATGACAGTTCGGTAACGATTAAGTATCGCGATAAAACGCGCGAAAAGACTGTAACAGTCGATCGTGACAAAATTGCTGTAATTCGTAAAGCTGTATTAGTTTGAATGGAGGAATAGTAGTGAATCAGGAATTACTGAATGCAATAGAATATATTCAAAAAGAAAAAAACATCCCAGTAGAAGTACTCGTTGAAGCGATTGAAGCGGCACTTTTAACTGCGTATAAAAGAAATTATAAAGAACATAAAAACGTCCGTGTAGAAATTAATATGGACACAGGAAACTACCGCGTTGTATCTAGAAAAGACGTCGTTGAAGAAGTAGAAGATGACACAGCAGAAATCGATCTACTCACAGCGAGAGAATACAACCCAGCATATGAAGTCGGTGACCCGTTTGATGAAGACGTGACACCTTCAGACTTTAACCGTGTCGGTGCACAAGCTGCGAAACAAGCAGTTATGCAAAGAATTCGAGATGCTGAACGTGAAATTTTATATGAAGAGTTTATCGACAAAGAAGACGAGTTATTAATCGGAACAGTCGATAGAGTCGACAGTCGTTTCGTATACGTCACACTTGGTAACACGGATGCTGTATTACCAGAATCAGAGCGTATGGCAAATGAAGTTTATAAAACTGGCGATAAAATTCGCGTCTATTTAAACAAAGTAGAACAAACGACACGTGGACCACAAATTTACGTCTCACGTACACATCCAAATCTTTTAAAACGACTCTTCGAAGAAGAAGTTCCAGAAATTTACGACGGAACAGTTCTTATTATGAGTGTCGCAAGAGAAGCTGGCGAACGTTCTAAAATTTCAGTATACGCTGAAAACGAAAACGTCGATGCAGTTGGGTCATGTGTTGGTGCAAGAGGTGCCCGCGTTGAAGCAATCGTCGACGAGTTATCAGGTGAGAAAATCGACATCGTATTATATGACAAAGATCCTAAAGTATACGTTAAAAACGCATTATCACCATCAGAAGTTGTCGACGTAATTATTAATGAAGATGAAAAATCAACGACAGTCGTTGTACCAGATCACCAGTTATCACTCGCAATTGGTAAACGTGGTCAAAACGCACGACTCGCTGCGAAGTTAACAGGCTGGAAGATCGATATCGTTTCAGAATCTGAATTTAACGGTGATACTGAGGCAGAAGAAACTTTAGTAGAAACTGAAGTAGAAGAGTAGAGGTGTGACGTCTATGGCACGAAAAATTCCGATGAGAAAAGATATTTTATCTGGTGAAATGTTTAAAAAACAAGATCTTATACGAATCGTTAAAACGAAAGACGGCGAAGTATTTGCAGATGAAACTGGAAAGAAAAACGGTCGTGGTGCCTACGTCGTCAAAGATTTAGAAAAAGTAAACGATGCACGTGACAAAAAGGTTTTAGAAAGTAAACTCGGTGTATCAACAGAGGTGTTAGACTCAGTGTATGACGAAATTATTCGTCTCATATACCGCGAGGATATTCCGAAGCGATGAATAAAGAGTTAAATTTACTCGGACTTGCTACACGTGCAGGAAAAGTAATTAACGGTGAACCTCTAACTTTAGATGGTATTAAACGTAAATCAGTGAAACTTGTTTACTTAGCAAGTGACGCTGGGAATAGTACAAAAAAGAGAATACGCGATAAAACAACAACTCAGTCAATTCCTTTAATTGAAGATTATACAAATCACGAGCTTTCACAAAGCACTGGATCATATAACCGAGTAGTACTCGGTGTGACAGATGATGGCTTTAAAAAGAAGTTGTTAGAGTTGAATGAGAAAGGAACGTGATTCAATGAGTAAGATTAGAATTCATGAATACGCGAAACAACATAACTTACAGAGTAAAGAAGTTATAAATACTTTAAACGAGAGTGGAAAAGACTTTAGCTCTCATATGCAAACGTTAAACGATGATGACGTTAAACTATTAGACCAAAAGTTTGTTAAAAAAGAAAAGAAAAACGACAAACCAAAACAAAACAAAGATAAAAAACATAAACATAACAATAAAAAGCAAGACAACAAAAAGAACGTAAACAAAAAGAATGATAAAAAGAATAAACAACAAAAGCAACAACCAAAACAACAAGATAAACCTGTAAAAGAAGCTAAAGCAGAGGTTCAAGGTGAAAAGACGTTTACGTATGAAGAAGGAATTACTGTCGGTGAGCTTGCTTCAAAAATTAATGTCGACGCATCAAAGGTCGTTAAAGACTTATTTATGCTCGGTATTATGACAAACATCAACCAAAGTTTAGATGACGAAGCGGTTGAAATCGTCGCAGATAACTACGGTTATACTGCTGAAAAAGAAGAAGTTATCGACGACACGGACCTCGATATTTACTTCGATTTAGAAAACGAAGAGTTAACTGAAGAGCGTCCAGCGATCGTAACAATTATGGGACACGTTGACCACGGAAAAACGACGCTACTTGACTCAATTCGTAACGCAAACGTAACGAGTGGAGAAGCGGGTGGAATCACTCAGCATATCGGTGCGTACCAAATTCATTGGAACGGTAAAGATATTACATTCTTAGATACACCAGGACACGAAGCGTTCACGACGATGCGTGCACGTGGTGCTCAAGTGACAGACTTAACAGTACTTGTCGTCGCTGCAGACGACGGTGTAATGCCTCAAACAATCGAAGCGTTAAACCACGCTAAAGCTGCAGAGACTCCAATTATCGTAGCAGTAAACAAAATCGATAAACCAACAGCAAATCCTGACCGCGTCATGACTGAACTCGGTGAACACGGATTATTCCCAGAAGACTGGGGTGGAGATACGATCTTCGTACCACTTTCAGCATTAACTGGTGAAGGAATCGATGATTTACTTGAAATGATTACGTTAGTCAGTGAAGTTGAAGAGTTAAGCACAAAATCTGACCGCGATGCAATCGGTACAGTAATCGAAGCAGAGCTCGACAAATCACGCGGACCTGTAGCGACGCTACTCGTTCAGCACGGTACGTTACATGTTGGAGATTCTTTAGTTGTCGGAAACACGTTCGGTAAAGTACGTGCGATGACAAACGACTTAGGTGAAAGAATCCAAACAGCTGGACCATCATTACCAGTCGAAATTACTGGTTTAAACGATATTCCACAAGCTGGTGACAGATTCGTCGTCTTTGAAGACGATAAAAAAGCACGTTCTATCGGTGAAAAACGCCGTGAAGACAAAATTATGCGCGACCGCGAATCTACAAACAAAATTAGTTTAGATAACTTATTTGAAACGCTAAAAGAAGGCGAGTTAAAAGACTTAAACTTAATTCTTAAAGCGGACGTTCAAGGTACAGTAGAAGCACTTGCAGCGTCACTCATGAAGATTGATGTTGAAGGTGTAAATATCCGAATTATCCATACAGGTGTTGGAGCAATTAACGAATCAGACGTTACACTCGCAAACGCATCGAACGCGATTATTATCGGATTTAACGTACGTCCAGATGCAAACGCACGTCGTACAGCAGAAAACGAAAAAGTAGATATTCGTCTACACCGCGTAATCTATAAAGCATTAGAAGAAATCGAGCAAGCAATGAAAGGGATGCTCGACCCTGAATACGAAGAAGAAGTCATTGGGTACGCTGAAGTACGTCAAACGATTAAAGTATCTAAAATCGGTACAATCGCTGGTTCTTACGTGACTGAAGGTAAGATCACTAGAGACGCAGGCGTTCGTGTGATCCGTGAAGGTGTCGTTATCTTTGAAGGTGAGCTTGATTCACTGAAAAGATTTAAAGACGACGCAAAAGAAGTTGCTTCAGGATACGAATGTGGGATTACGATTAAAAACTTTAACGATATTAAAGAGGGCGACCAAATCGAAGCGTTCCAAATGGTTGAAGTTAGGAGAGTTTAATTATGGCTAAGCGTAATGACCGAGTTGCAGAAGAAATTAAAAAAGTAGTGACTGAAGTCATCGACAACGAAGTGATGGATAAAGAACCATCGTTAAAACTCGTTACAGTGACTGAAGTTGAAGTTTCTGAAGAGCTTGAATATGCGAACGTATACTTTACGACCTTAAACGAAAATAAAGCAGAAGTTGAAGATATTTTAAATAAATATCGTGGGTTACTCCGTTCAGCAGTTGCAAAAAATATTCGTTTAAGAAAAGCACCAGAAATCTACGTGAAGTACGATCAATCTGTCGACTACGGTAGCAGAATTGAAGACTTATTAAACCAAATTAAAAACGAAGACAAATAATATGAGCGGCGATTCGTCGCTCATTATTTTTTTATGAATAGATAAGTGGTATATTTATAATTAAATAATTGTATGGAGGAAACAGATGTCAAACAATTTTTGGTTTTTAATGTACTTAGTATTTCTCGGATTATTAGTAATCGGAATCGATGCATTATTTTTCAATTTACTACCGACTAAAACATTTGGTTCGGCATTTTTATCACTCGTATTTATCGTTGTTATTGCTGGGCTCTTTGTCTTTTTATATGAAAAAATATTTAATCGAAAAAAGTAAGAGGTGTCACAATGTATAGTGGAGTCATCTGTGTGGACAAACCAAAAGGTATGACAAGTCATGACGTCGTTATGAAAGTTAGACGTAAATTACATATGAAAAAAGTCGGTCATACAGGAACGTTAGATCCAGATGTGACGGGCGTGTTACCGGTTGTCGTAGGAGATGCGACGCAATTGACTGAAGTGTTACAAGAAAGACAAAAAAGTTATACAGCAGTGGTAACACTCGGGTTTTCAACGACAACTGAAGATTCTGCAGGTGAAAAATTAAAAACGAGCGACGTCTCACATATCACAAAAGAAATGATCGACGACGTTATTGAAAACTTTGAAAGAGATTATAATCAAACAGTACCGATGTATAGCTCGGTGAAAGTAAACGGTAAAAAGTTATACGAATACGCACGAAATAATGAAGTAGTAGAAAGACCGAGCCGCGTCGTAACGATTTATCGTTTAGAACGTACTGGAGTTATTACGTTTCGCGATACGATAGATTTTCAAATTGACGTAACATGCTCAAAAGGTACATACATTCGTACGCTCGCTGTAGACATCGGTCGTAAACTCGGTGTTGAAGCACATATGTCGTATTTAAGAAGAACACAATCGTGTGGGTTTACTGAAGATGATGCAGTCGAGTTAGATACGATTAGTGAAGCGTCGATTATTCCGATTTTAGAAGTTTTAAGCGATGAATATACCGTCGAACTATTCGATGAACTGAAAGATCGTGGGCCATTGTTTAAAATTTCAAATGGGCAAAAGATGAGTCAAAATGATATGATGAAACTAACGAATAACGAAGACGTAGAGACAGTTTTATTTGTTAAAAACAACCGACCAATCGGTTTGTATAAAAAACATAAAGAAAACGAATATAAACCGTTTAAAATGTTTCTTACGTCAAATGACTTGTGAGGGCTTTATGAAAACATATCGACTATATTATTCAAATGATTTATCTATAGAAAACGAACCAATCGCATTAGCGCTCGGTTTTTTTGATGGACTGCATCTCGGACATCAACAAGTGATCGACACGATGATTGAAATTGCTGAAGAAAAAGGGTTAAAAAAAGCAGTGATGACGTTTGATCCACATCCTTCTGTCGTATTAAATCCGAAAATGCGACGTACGACGTACATTACGCCGTTAAAAGAAAAAGAAGAGATGCTAAAAGCAAAAGGCATCGATTACTTATTTGTCGTAAACTTTTCAAGTGACTTTGCAGCGTTATCTCCAGATACGTTTGTGAAAGAGTATTTAATCTCTAACAACGTGAAAGAAGTAATCGCAGGGTTTGATTTTTCATATGGGCAGTACGGTAAAGGATCGATTACGACGTTAAAGACATACGACGAATTTAACACGACTAAAGTACTTCCGATAAACGAAAACGAAGAAAAAATTTCGACGACAAAAATCCGAGAACTTCTTTTAAGTAATAAGCTAGAAGAAGCAAATAAAATACTCGGAAGACCGTATCAAATTAACGGTGTCGTCGTTCAAGGTGAAAAGCGCGGGCGAACAATCGGATTTAGAACAGCAAACATCGAACCGAGCGGGCCGTTTTTACTACCGTCACTCGGAGTGTATGCTGTTACGATGACGATTGGTGCAGATGATACGATTTATAGAGGTGTCGCATCGATTGGTAAAAAGCCGACGTTCCACGAAGATTATAAAGTGACGATTGAAGTGCATTTAATTGATTTTGACCGTACGATATACGGTGAAGAAGTGTCAGTGTATCTTCATAACTATTTACGTGGAGAAAAGAAATTTGACGGTTTAGATGATTTAATTGAAGCGATGACAATCGATAAAGAAAACGCCATACAGTTACTTGAAAAATTCGAGTAAATCGCGTATAATTATTTAAGTGCGATATCTTGGTCATTAGACACCCTAACTTTTGACTCAGATATTAGCGAATATTTAATAAAAGGGAGGACATGACTATGTCAATGTCAAAAGAAAGAAAACAACAATTAATCGAAGAATACCGTGTACACGAAACGGACACTGGATCTCCAGAAGTTCAAATTGCAGTGTTAACTGAAGAAATTAACACATTAAACGCACACTTAAAAGTACACAAAAAAGACCACCATTCACGTCGCGGACTTTTAAAAATGGTTGGTCGCCGTAAGCACTTATTAAACTACTTACGTGAAAAAGACGTTACTCGTTACCGTGAGTTAATTAAAAAATTAGGTTTACGTCGTTAATAGAGAGAGCATACCATTTGGTATGCTTTTTTTTATATAAATTAGTCGTTAAAAATGGTATCATAAAGAGAAGTATGTAGAGGAGAGAAATTATATGATAGAAACTAAGAAAACGTTTCAAACGGAGTGGGCAGGACGTCCACTAATCGTTGAATACGGCGAAGTAGCCAAACAAGCAAATGGTGCAGTTCTAGTACGATATGGAGACACAGTTGTCTTATCGACAGTGACTGCTTCTAAAGAACCAAAAGATATGGACTTTTTCCCACTAACAGTGGCGTACGAAGAGAAATTATACGCACGCGGTAAAATACCTGGTGGATTTAATAAACGTGAAGGGCGTCCGAGTGAAGCGGCGACACTTGCGAGTCGTTTAATCGACCGTCCAATTCGTCCACTTTTCCCAGACGGATTTAGACACGACGTTCAAATTATTTCGACAGTACTTTCTGTTGATCCAAACAACTCACCTGAAATGGCAGCGATGCTCGGTTCATCGATTGCTTTATCAGTTTCTGACGTACCGTTTAATGGACCAATTGCTGGTGTACGTATCGGTATTAAAGACGACGAATTCGTCATTAACCCAGATGTTGAGACGTTAAACAACTCTGTATTAGAACTTGATTTAGCAGGAACGTTTGACGCAATCAACATGGTTGAAGCAGGTGCAAAAGAAATACCTGAAGATAAAATGCTCGAAGCAATCCTTTTTGGACATAAAGAAATTAAAAAGTTAGTCGAGTTCCAACAAGAAATCGTCGACTACGTAAATCCTGAGAAAATGGCATTTGAACCTCCAGTTGACGACGAGGACATTCAAAAAATCGTCGATAGTCAACTCGAGCAGTTTGATATTGAAGAGTGTGTATTAACAGTTGATAAGCACGAACGTGATAATAAATTATCTGAAGTGAAAGAAGCAATCATCGCTCTTCTCGATGAAGAAGACGAAGACTTCGAAGCGAACGAAAAAGAAGCGAAACGTTTATTTAACGATGCGGTATTTAATACAGTGCGTCGTTTAATCACTGAAGATAAAATCCGTCCAGACAGAAGAAAACCGGATGAAATTCGTCCGTTAAACTCTCAAGTCGCACTTTTACCTAGAGCACACGGCTCTGGTTTATTTACACGTGGACAAACACAAGTATTATCTGTTGCGACGTTAGGAAGTTTAAGTGAGCACCAAATTATCGACGGACTCGGTGAAGAAGAAGAGAAACATTTCATGCATCACTATAACTTCCCACACTTCTCTGTCGGTGAAACTGGGCCACTTCGTGCTCCAGGACGTCGTGAGATTGGTCACGGTGCGTTAGGTGAACGTGCACTTAGCCAAGTCATTCCTTCACAAGAGGAATTCCCGTATACGATTCGCGTCGTATCAGAAGTTTTAGAGTCGAACGGTTCTTCATCTCAAGCGTCAATTTGTGGTGGAACACTCGCATTAATGGACGCAGGTGTACCAATTAAAGCACCAGTTGCTGGTATTGCGATGGGTATGATGATGAATGGTGACAACTATACGATTCTTTCAGACATCCAAGGTATGGAAGACGCATTAGGTGATATGGACTTTAAAGTTGCAGGTACTGCGAAAGGGATTACTGCAATTCAAATGGATATTAAAGTCGACGGATTACGTGAAGATATTTTAGAAGAAGCGTTAGAACAAGCGCGCGTTGGTCGTCTACACATTTTAGATAACATGTTAGCGACAATCGAATCACCAAAAACAGAGTTATCACCATACGCTCCGAAGATTGAAACGATGACAATCAACCCAGATAAAATTCGTGACGTCATTGGACCTGGTGGTAAACAAATTAACGAAATCATCGATGAAACTGGCGTAACGTTAGATATCGAGCAAGACGGTACGATCTTTATCGGTGCTGTCGATCAAGAGATGATCGACAAAGCACGTAAGATTATCGAAGACTTAACGCGTGAAGCAAAAGTTGGAGAAATTTACATGGGTACAGTAAAACGTATTGAAAAATTCGGTGCGTTCGTAGAGTTATTCCCAGGTAAAGACGCACTCGTTCACATTTCTAACTTAGATCACGCACACGTTAAAAACGTAGAAGACGTGTTAAAAGTTGGAGATGAAACTCTCGTTAAAGTAACAGAAATCGATAAGCAAGGACGCGTAAATGCATCTCGTAAAGCGTTAATTGAAAAGAAAGATAACGATAAAAACAAAAAGAACAACGAGGAGGGATAAATCGTGGCAAAAGAAAGAAAGCGTGACGCGAACGTAAAAATCATCCCACTCGGCGGTGTTGGAGAAATTGCTAAAAACATGTACATCGTTGAGGTAGACGATGAAATGTTCATGCTAGACGCGGGGCTAATGTTTCCGGAAAACGAAATGTACGGTGTAGATGTCGTTATACCGGACATTACGTACGTGAAAGAAAATATCGACCGTTTAAAAGCGATATTTATCTCGCATGGTCATGCAGATTCAATCGGTGCATTACCGTATATTTTAGAAGATATCGACGTACCGATTTATGCTTCAAAACTGACGATTGCTTTAATTAAAGAATCGTTTAAAGAATTAAATATTCGTAAAAAACAAAAGTTCTATACGATTAATAGTGAATCAAAAATGAACTTTAAAAATGCAAGTTTTGAATTTTTCGAAACGAGCCATAGTATTCCAGATTCTTACGGATGCTCAATTAAAACGAAGTACGGTTCAATCGTCTATACTGGAGAATTTAAATTCGATCAAAGTCTCGAAGGAGATTACGGATTTAACGGTGCGAAGATGTACGACTTAGCTCGTGAAGATGATTGTCTCGTGTTAATTAGTGATTCTACGGAAGCAGAAAAGCGCGGATATAATACACCTGAAAATATTATCGAAGAGCAATTATTAACGGATTTCTTAAAATCTAAAGGGCGCATTATCGTGTCACTTTATGCATCAAACTTCGTACGTATTCAACAAGTGTTAACAAACGCACATAAAGCAAACCGTAAAGTGACGTTTTTAGGTAAGACGTTAGAAGCATCGTTTAAAGTCGCAAGAAAGCTCGGATATTTCGATATTCCTGAAGGGTTACTCGTTCCGTCACATCAAATTAAAAACTTCCCAGATAATGAAATTGTCATTATCGCAACTGGTAAACAAGGGGAACCATTCGATGCACTGACAGAGATGTCAAAAGGAACGCATGAAGTGACAAACATTAAAGAAAACGATGAAGTGTATATTTTAACGACGCCATCGTCAAACATGGAAGTCATTTTATATTCAACGTTAAACGACTTAACTAAAGCAGGAGCTAAAATTTACTTACCGACAAGTGGAATTCACGCGTCGAGTCACGGTTTAAGTGAAGAGTTAAAAATGATGTTTAACATATTTAAACCGAAATATTTTGTTCCTGTTCAAGGCGAATATAAAAACCAGATCGCTCACGCAAAACTTGCTGCTGAAGCAGGAATCGATCCAGAAAATATTTTCTTACTTGAAAAAGGTGACGTCGTCAGCTATGACGGAAAAGAGATGTACTATCAAGAAAAAGTACATGCAGGTAACGTCTTAATTGACGGTAGAGGTGTCGGAGACGTTGGTAACATCGTCTTAAGAGACCGCCGTATATTAAGTGAAGACGGTATATTCATTGCGGTTGTTACGATCGATCGTAACGAGAGAAAAATTAAAGCCGGACCTGAAATTCAAAGTCGTGGCTTTGTCTACGTCAAAGAAAGTGAAGAGCTATTAACGACTGCTGAAGCGATTGTAAAAGAAGTCGTTGAAGATTCTATTCAATCAGGAAACTTAGACTGGAATGACTTAAAACAAGACGTGAGAGAAGCGTTACTTAAGTTCTTATACGAAAGTACGAAACGTCGTCCGATGATTATACCAATCATATCTGAAATATAAGAAAGAATTTTGGAGATATTATATTATAGTATCTCCAAATTTTTTAGGAAGGAGTTTGTAATGGCGAAAAAGAAAGCAACGCGTCGTAAAAAGAAAGATGAGCGCCAAACCTATTATGCGTTAACGAGTTTTATCACATTATTACTTGTCTTTATATCTCTGTTTCAACTCGGTAGTTTTGGTGAATATATCGATTCAATATTTACGTACCTGTTTGGAACGAGTAAATATTTTACGTACTTAATCATTACATTGACGAGTATTTACGTCGCCATGAACCGTAACTTCCCATTCACAAAGCGCATGTTCGGTTATATTTTGCTACAATTTGGACTGATTTTTTTATTCCATAGTGTGCTTTACTTAACGAACAAACCACTCATTAACAATTTTTATAGTTTTGATGAAATAAAAAATACGATCGCTACGACAGGATTTAAAAATTTCACCGGTGGTGGAATTATCGGTCAAGTACTATTTACAGCGATGAATAACACGCTCAGCTTTATCGGTACAGTTTTACTTGCTGCTGTGTTTATTTACTTTTCGATTATTATGATTCGAAATAAAAGCGTCGAAGAACAACTGCGTAAAGATTTTTCTCGCGTCGGGAAATTATTATCAGTGACGGGTAAAAACATCAATAGTAAAACGTCTGAAATCATCGAGAAAAATAAAGAAAAACGCGCGAACAAACCAGAGAAAATAGAGAAGAAAAAAGCGAAGAAAACTAAAGTTGAAGATCCAATTATCGAGTCTTCAAGTCATGATGATATCGAAGAAGAGGTCGAAGAAACAGTATATGAACCTGAAATTGTCGGCAGTGATGATATCGACAGTGACCTCGTTGAAACAAAAGATGAGACTGTTGATTTAGAGTACGAAGAAGAGGAACTCGATGACTCGATTGAAGACGTCGAAGAGAATACTCCACTCGACGAACTAGACGAAGAAGAAATTAAAGAGCTTCTAGAGTATAAAGTACCACCGATTACACTACTAAAAGATGCTGAAGTATCAGAGAAGATGTCAAATGACGTCGTGTTAAAACAAGGTAAAGTTTTAGAAGAAACACTTCATAACTTCGGTGTAAAAGCGAAAGTTTCAAAAATTAGAATCGGTCCAGCTGTAACACAGTTTGAAGTGCAGCCGGATATCGGCGTAAAGGTTAGCCGTATTATTAATTTACAAAACGATATTGCACTGTCGCTTGCAGCAAAAGATATTCGTATCGAAGCACCGATTCCTGGTAAATCAGCTGTCGGTATTGAAGTGCCGAACTCGGTCGTTTCTATGGTTACATTACGTGAAGTCATGAAGCGTAAGACGAGTACAAACCCACTAGAAGTTGCGCTTGGTAAAGACATTTCTGGTGCACCGATTATGGCAGAGTTAAACAAGATGCCACACTTGCTCGTTGCTGGGTCTACAGGAAGCGGTAAATCCGTATGTATTAACGGTATTATCATTTCGATTTTACTTAACGCAAAACCACATGAAGTGAAATTAATGATGATCGATCCAAAAATGGTGGAGTTAAACGTCTATAACGGTATTCCACATCTACTAAGTCCAGTCGTGACGAATCCACAAAAAGCAGCGGACGCTTTACAACGCGTCGTTAACGAGATGGAACGTCGTTATGACTTATTTAGTGCAACGAATACTAAAAACATTTCAGCGTATAACAATTACTTAGAACGTACAGCTGAAGATAAAGATAAAGTATCTAAAATGCCGTATATCGTCGTCATCATCGATGAGCTTGCAGATTTAATGATGGTCGCAAGTAAAGACGTTGAAGCGAGCATTACGCGAATTGCACAAATGGCACGTGCTGCAGGTATTCATTTAATTATCGCTACACAGCGTCCATCTGTTGACGTTATTACAGGAATTATTAAAGCAAATATTCCGTCACGTATTGCATTTGCCGTCAGCTCAACGACTGACTCTCGTACGATATTAGACTCTGGGGGTGCAGAAAAACTCCTAGGTAAAGGGGATATGCTCTTCTTACCATCTGGTAGATCAAAACCAGTTCGTGTCCAAGGGGCATTTTTATCAGATGAAGAAGTGAACGATGTCGTCAATTACGTCACGAGCCAGATGAAAGCAAATTACGATAAGTCGGTCATATTAAATCAAAAAGAGCCGAAAAAAGAAGAAGTTGAATCTGAAGACGAATTATACGGAGAAGCGAAATGGTTCGTCATCACAGAGCAGCGTGCAAGTGCAAGTCTACTTCAACGACAATTTAGAATCGGCTATAACCGTGCAGCGCGTCTCGTTGACGATTTAGAGCGTAACGGTATTATCGGACCAGCAAGTGGTTCAAAGCCGAGAAACGTACTCGTCACAGAAGACGAAATGGATGAGAGGGAGAGTTAGTATTGGAAATTAGAAATGAACGATTAAATAACATTCCAATCGTAACGATCGATACAAATAAATTTAAAACATTCACGTTACGCGTTACATTTAGAAATGAGTTGGAAGTAAACACTGTTACAGCGAGAAATTTACTTGCTCGCATGATGGTAAAACGTACAAAGACGCATAATAGTGAAGCGGCACTCGTACAATATTTATCAGAATATTACGGTGCTCATCTAACGTATCAAACGTCAAAAGTTGGGACGAGTCATCTCGTCCACTTTACGTTAGAGTTTGTAAACGAACGTTTTATAAAAGAAGATTTAAACATATTAGAACACATGTCTAAATTATTAAATGACGTGTTAACGACACCATTCTCTTACGATGAAGAAACGTTTAAATTTTTAGAAAAAGAAAAACGACTCTATAAAAACCGTCTAAAAAGTATGATGGATAACAGTATGCAGCGCGCATATACAGGTTTATTAAAAGAGATG
>NZ_CAVG010000117.1 GCF_000438455.1 Nosocomiicoccus massiliensis | reverse complement strand
AGAAGGACAACTGTCTTACGGAAATATTGAAGATATCGATGAAATTACAATTGATGACATTAAAAAAGTTCACAAGTCGATGATGGATACGGACGAAATGATGATTTTACTCTGCGGAAATATCGACGATCGTTCAGTTAATCTTTTACAAAAAATCTACGAAAGAGATAACTATGTTGAACTACCATTCAATAGTTATGAAGTAGATCTTAAAAAAATCGTTAACTACAAAGTAGATCATGACGATGTAGAACAGTCTAAAGCAATTTTAGGTTTTAGAATCGATAAAGATAAAACTAACGAAATGTCAGTGCGTATTTTTAACCGTATGTTTGGTGGTGGCGCGTCGAGCTATCTATTTAAGCATTTACGTGAAGCACGTTCGTTAGCGTATCAAATTAGTTCAAATGTCGATGTTAAAAATGGATATTTATTTGCGTTAGCTGGAGTTGACCACTCACGTGTGAAAGAAACGGAACAACACATCATTATCGAACTTGAAAAATTCCAAAATGGTGACTTTACTACTGAGTTTTTAGAAGAGACGAAGAAAAAGTTATTATCGGATAGAGAAAACAGTAAAGATCGAGCAAAAGGTATGATATCAATCGTATATAGCGAAAACTTGACTGGAATGACAGATGATGAATTTAAAGAAAAAGTTGAAAGTATTACGCGTGAAGATATTATTGAAGCAGCGCACTCGGTTCATCTCGATACGGTATATACGCTAACAGGAGGAGATAGTGATGACAGTTAAATATTATGAAGCACTTGAAGAAACAGTCATTAGTAAAACACTCCCAAACGGTTTAGAAGTCATTTACGTTAAAAAGCCAGGCTTTAACAAAAAGTTTGCGACGTATACGACGCGTTTTGGTTCTATAAATAATCATTTTACAGTCGACGGATTTACGCACAAAATTCCTGACGGAATCGCACACTTTTTAGAGCATAAAATGTTTGAAAAAGAAGATGGAGATGTCTTCCATAAATTTAGCGAACATGGTGCAAGTGCGAATGCATTTACATCATTTGACCGTACGAGTTATTTATTTAGCTGTACAGACAACTTTTATGACAACTTAAAACTTCTTATGGATATGGTCGAAGATCCTTATTTCACTGATCAATCTGTCGAAAAAGAAGTCGGCATTATTAACGAAGAAATCAAAATGTATCAAGATAATCCAGGATATAAATTATTTTCTACGATGATGGAGTCTTTATATAATACACATCCTGTTCGTATAGATATTGCTGGAACGTTAGAATCGATTCAACAAATTACAAAAGAAGATTTATATTTATGTCATGAGACGTTTTATGCACCGAACAATATGGTGTTAATCGTCGTCGGTGATTTAGATGATGCTGAGTTATTTAGTTTTATCGAAACACATCAATCAAAGCGTAATCATGACCCGAAAGAGTTAACACTTCATACAGTGACTGAAGAAAATCACGTTCACGACAAAGAAAAAACAATAAAGATGAACGTGTCGGATGACCGAGTGATGCTCGGATATAAATATAATCACGATTTAGATGACGCTTCGCTATTAAAACTCGATTTCACAATGATGTTTGCGTTAGAAATGGTATTTGGTGCGAAATCTCAGTATTTCTATGAACTAATCGATGAAAATCTTGTAGATGATAGTTTCCAATACGGCTTCCAAGGGGAGTCTGACTTCTCACACACGCTATTTATTGCACATAGTGAAAAACCTGAAGAAACGATTCAACGAATTCAGGCGATTATCGATGAAGTTAAAAATACGGATTATTTCACTGAAGAGATGTTACAAAGCGAAAAACGTGAAACGATTGGTGACTATTTATCTTCTTTAAACTCACCAGAATATATTGCAAATCAATATACAAAATATTTATTAGACGGTGGGAATCTTTATGACATTCCAAATATCGTCGATTCGATTACCGTCGAAGACGTGAAGGATGCATTTAACACTGTATTAAATGAAGACTATGTCTCTGTTGTGTTGATGAAAAATGCGTAACGTCATACTAGTTGGAAGTAGCGGGTCCATTGGATCCGCAATACATAACGAATTAAAAGACGAACACGTCATTAGCTACTCTAGACATACGCCGTCAAATTATGGCAATTTGCATCATTACTTTGACTTATCACAGCCGATTTCTATTGAAGAAGTCGAAGAGACATTTAAACATTCCGAAACAATCGATTGTTTAATTTATACACCTGGTAGTGCGTATTTTGATATGCTAGAAGATACACCACTACATGTTATCGACGAACAGTATAACATCCAATTACGGAACTTAATCGTTTTTATACAGGCAGCATTACCGAAATTAAAGAAAAGTTCACACGGACGCATCGTCGTCATTTCAAGTGTGTACGGTCAAATTGGTGCGAGTTGTGAAAGTGTTTATGCGTCGATGAAAGGTGCACAAAACACGCTCGTTCGTTCACTCGCTGTCGAGTACGCGGGTACGAATATTACGATTAACGCCGTCGCACCAGGTGCTGTTAAAGGTAAGATGACGAATCTTTTAAGCGAAGAGGATATTAAAGTTTTACTCGAAGAGTTACCACAGCAAAGATTGATTGAACCAGTTGAGGTTGCAAAACTTGTGAACTTCTTACTCAGTGAAGAGAGTCAATCAATCACAGGTGAAGTGCTAAATATTAACGGTGGATGGTACACGTTATAAAGAAGGGTTAAATTATGAGTTTAGGACCATACTTAAGAAATGTGAGAGAACAAAAAGGAATTACGTTACGTGAAATTGAAGCACGTACGAATATTCGTCGTGACATTATTCAAACGCTAGAAAGAGGCGACTATCAGAAACTTCCGGATAGTAGTCACGCGAAGTATTTAATTCGTACGTATGCGGATGCTTTACAGTTAAATAGTGACGATTTATTTGAACGTTACGGCGACGAAATACCGACTAAAGAAGCGGTCTATAAAGAGCGTAAAGAAAATAAAGTCGATAAAGACATGCTCTATTTAAAAAAGACGATTTATACGTTTTTAATTGTGATTGGAGTATTGTTTGTTCTTTGGCTTGTTCTTTTACAAGTCGGTGGGCAAGGAGATTACTTTAGAAAGTCTCCTGTATATGATGAAGTCGAAGTCACACCACCAAAAGAAAACGACACGTTTAACGTAACGCTAGAACGCGTTGAAGACAATACAGCGTTTTATACGATAAATACGTCAAATGACATTAACGTCACGTTTAAAGGTGACGGGAGTACTGTCAACATGACAGACGATAACAATAATACGTACGTCAACGAAACAATTAATGATGAGACATATTTAATTCAGTCAGACGCATCGGAATTATTTATTGCAGTTGAAGAGAACGACAAACTCAGTATCTTTGTGAACGATGTTGAATTAGAAGATGATGAAGTACAAACTGACGGCACGTTGTTTTATCATTTTACGATTGAGAGGGAGTAAACTATGAATTTACCTAACTGGATTACAGTGATAAGAATCATACTAATACCGGTCTTTATTATATTTGCAATTAACGATTTTAACTTCGGTACAGTAGCGATATTCGGAGGTAATGAGATTTTAATCGAGCAACTTATCGCAGCGATTATTTTCGTCGTCGCGTCATTGACAGATGCGTTAGATGGCTATTTAGCACGCAAGTTAAATTTAATTACAAATATGGGTAAATTTTTAGACCCACTTGCAGATAAACTACTCGTCGCTTCAGGTCTCATTGTATTAGTCGAATGGTCAGTAATTTCAAGTTGGATTGCTATCGTAATTATCGCAAGAGAATTTGCAGTTACAGGACTACGTTTACTTCAAATCGAACAAGGGTTTGTCAGTGCCGCTGGTAATTTAGGAAAAATTAAAACAGTATTCCAAATGGTTGCTCTCGTCTTACTTCTATTTGGAGATTTATTTGTCAATTATATCGGGGTATCTATCGGCATGATATCTCTATATATCGCAGTGTTCTTCACGATTTTATCGATGATTGAGTATTTCTACAAAGGACGAGACGTGTTTTTAAATCAAAAAGCTTAACTTTTAATTATCTGCTTTAAAAAGTAATCGATATTTAAAATACTGAATTTAATATTTGAAATTTAG
>NZ_CAVG010000116.1 GCF_000438455.1 Nosocomiicoccus massiliensis | reverse complement strand
TACTGAATTTAATATTTGAAATTTAGCACATAAAAGACGAACATATATTCGTCTTTTATTTTTTGTTATGGTATACTTTAAATATCGAAAAATGATTTAAAAAGTAGTTCGGAGGAATGTAATAGATGGATGAAAGACAAAAAGCTCTAGAAACTGTTCAAAAGAATATGGATAAGATGTTCGGTAAAGGTGCCGTTATGAAACTCGGTGATGATCCTGGACGTAAAGTAAAAACGACGTCATCAGGTTCAATCACATTAGACCGTGCACTCGGAGTTGGTGGATACCCACAAGGTAGAATTATCGAAATTTACGGACCAGAATCTTCGGGTAAGACAACAGTTGCATTACATGCGATTGCTGAAGTACAGCGTCAAGGTGGAATCGCTGCATTTATCGATGCTGAACACGCACTGGACCCAGTGTATGCTAAAAACTTAGGTGTCGATATTGAGAACTTATACCTGTCTCAGCCAGATCATGGGGAGCAAGGATTAGAAATCGCTGAAGCATTTGTACGAAGTGGTGCGGTGGATATCGTCGTTATTGACTCAGTTGCAGCGTTAACACCAAAAGCAGAAATCGAAGGTGAGATGGGAGATACTCACGTCGGTTTACAAGCGAGAATGATGTCACAAGCATTACGTAAACTATCTGCTGCAATTTCTAAAAGTAATACGACAGCGATTTTCATCAACCAAATTCGTGAAAAAGTTGGAGTTATGTTCGGTAACCCAGAAACGACACCTGGTGGACGAGCGCTGAAGTTCTACAGCTCAGTTCGTTTAGAAGTGCGCCGTGCAGAACAGTTAAAACTCGGACAAGATATCGTCGGAAACCGTACGAAAATTAAAGTTGTTAAAAACAAAGTTGCACCACCATTTAGAGTGGCAGAAGTAGATATTATGTACGGACAAGGTATTTCTAGAACAGGTGAACTTCTCGATCTCGGAGTCGAATACGACATCGTCGATAAAAGCGGTGCGTGGTACTCTTATAACGGGGAAAGACTCGGTCAAGGTAAAGAAAACGCAAAAGAGTACTTAACGAATAACCCTGAAGTACTAGAAGAAATTAATGGTAAATTACGAAATGAATTAGGCTTTGCAGGTGAAGTCACTGAAGAAAGTGAAGAAGTAGAAAACAGCCTATTTGATGAATAATATTATCAAGCATGAGTCACTCTCATGCTTGATTTTTTATGTAAAATATATAAAATGAAATCTGTATGATAAATTATTATATTTAAAATACACATTTTTAACCAACACGTGAATAGCATGCATTAGGGAGGTGTTTTTTGTGGACATGAAAGACATTTTCTTAATCTTACTTGGTATTATTCTCGGTGTTGTTATCGGATATTTAATCGTCATTAGAATTATGACGAATAAGCAGCAACAAGCAAGATCTTCAGCTGAACATATCATCGAAGAAGCTAATAAAACTGCGATGAATTTAAAAAAGGAGAAATTGCTTGAAGCAAAAGAATACAATCAAAAGTTAAAAGAAGAGTTTGATCGTGAGCAGAACGACGCACGACAAAAACTACAAGCTTTTGAATCTCGACTACTTTCTCGAGAGGAAAACTTAGATCGAAAAAGTGAAACTCTAGATAAGAAAGATGAGATATTAGATTTAAAAGAAGCGAAAATTGAAGACAAACAGCAATCGGTGGATGCCAAGGAAGAAAAGATTAATGAAATCATCAGTCAACAAAATGATGAATTGACCCGCATCTCCGGATTAACAAGTGCTGAAGCTAAAGATGAAATCTTTAGAGCGCTCGAAAAAGAACTGTCACACGATATGGCTGTAATGCTGAAAGAGCGTCAAGAAGAAGCGGAATATGAAGCGGACCGAAAAGCAAAAGAATTGCTTGCGACGACGATTCAACGATACGCAGCAGAGTACACGAGTGAATCGACGGTATCTGTTGTAAACTTACCAAACGACGAAATGAAAGGTCGTATTATCGGACGTGAAGGTCGTAACATTCGTACGATTGAAACGTTAACAGGCGTCGATTTAATTATCGACGATACGCCAGAAGCAGTTATCCTTTCAGGATTCGATCCAATACGTAGAACGATCGCTAAAAATGCGTTAGACGAACTCGTCTTAGATGGACGTATTCACCCAGGACGCATTGAAGAAATGGTCGATAAAGCAAGACGTAATATGGAGAGTATCATTCGCGATGCTGGTGAACAAGCAGCGTTTGAATTAGATATTCATAATTTACATCCTGAACTCATTAAACATCTTGGTAAGATGAAATTCCGTTTAAGTTACGGTCAAAACGTATTAAAACACTCAGTAGAAGTTGGATTTTTAGCAGGTATGCTAGCAGCTGAACTTGGCGAAGACGTAAGTCTCGCAAGACGTGCAGGATTACTTCACGATATCGGTAAATCGATCGACCATGAAGTCGAAGGTTCACACGTAGAAATTGGAGTAGACTTAGCAAAACGCTACAAAGAAAACGAGACAGTGATTAACGCAATCGCTTCACACCATGGTGACGTTGAGGCAACGAGTATCATTTCTATAATCGTTGCAGCAGCTGACGCATTAAGTGCAGCACGTCCAGGTGCACGTCGTGAAACGTTAGAAAACTACGTGAAACGACTTGAAAACTTAGAGAAAATTGCAGAAGGCTACGACGGCGTTGAGAAGTCGTTTGCTATTCAAGCGGGACGAGAAATTAGAATTATGGTTCGTCCAGAAGACGTCGATGATGTACAAGCATATCGACTCGCTCGAGATATTAAATCACAAATCGAAGATGAACTGCAGTATCCAGGACATATTAAAGTGACAGTTGTCCGTGAGATGAGGGCTGTAGAATATGCCAAATAAAGATTGGAACATTGTTTCCAATCTTTTTTAATGAAAGGAATAAAAGATTGAGAATTTTATTTATTGGAGATATTGTCGGTAAAATTGGGCGTCGAATAGTAAAAGAAAATTTACCACAGTTAAAACGAGAATATAACATACAATATACAATCGCAAACGGCGAAAATGCTGCACACGGCAAAGGAATGACAAAAGCGATTTATAAAGAGCTCATGGGATACGGTGTGGACTTTATCACTCTAGGTAACCATGCGTTCCATAAAGATGAAGTGTTCGAACTCTTTGAAGAAGATAAAAAAATCATCCGTCCACTAAACTATCCGTCAATCGTTCCAGGCGAAGGATTTAAAAAAGTAAATATTAACAATGAAACGCTAATGATCGTAAACATACAAGGACGTAGTTTTATGGAGTCGATTGATAACCCATTTACTGAAATTGATGCACTGTTAAAAAGAGAATCCGCAGATCAAATCTTTGTGGATTTTCACTGTGAAACGACATCTGAAGCAATCGCAATGGGATATTATTTAGACGGTAGAGTGAATGCTGTCGTCGGGACGCATACGCACGTTCAAACGAACGACGCAGTCGTTCTAGACAACGGTACGTTGTACATAACAGATGTCGGTATGACAGGGTATAAAGATGGAATACTCGGTATCGATAAAGAAGCAGTCATTTCTAGATTTTTAGACCAATTACCAAAACGACATGTCGTACCTGATAAAGGTGATGGTATTTTATCTGCAGTAGTGATCGATACAGTCAAACAGACAATTGAACCGATTTTAATACGAGAGTAATCGGACATAAGTATGAATTTTAAGTGAACGACGCTATGTACACTGAATTCAACAGTTAAATTTGATATGATTTAATTGTTAGAGGAGGCACGAAAATGATCAGTCAATTATCATGGAAAGTCGGTGGACAACAAGGTGAGGGAATTGAGTCAACTGGTGAAATTTTCTCAACGACGTTAAACCGTATGGGGTACTACTTATACAGTTACCGTCACTTTTCATCAAGAATTAAAGGTGGTCATACGAACAACAACATTCGTATTTCAACAAAAGAAGTACGCTCGATTAGCGACCACACACATATATTAGTTGCGTTCGATCAAGAGACGATCGATATTAACGCAAGCGAGTTAATAGATGGCGGAGTAATATTAGCTGACGAAAAGTTTAAACCAGAAGTAAAAGAGGATTTAAACGTTCAGCTCATCGCAGTTCCATTTACTGAAATCGCAAATGAACACGGCAGTAAGTTAATGAAAAACATGGTAGCTGTCGGTGCAAGTGCAAGTCTTATGCATCTTGATATAGAAAAGTTTACAGATATGATTTACACGATGTTTGCGCGTAAAGGCCAAGAAATCGTAGATAATAATATAAATGCATTAAAAGATGGATTTAATTATATCGAGGAAAGACTCGACCAAATCGACGGAGATTTTGAACTAGAAAAAGTCGAAACTCGTGATTCTTTATATCTGATTGGTAACGATGCGATAGGATTTGGTGCATTAAACGCAGGGGTACGTTTTATGGCAGCATACCCAATTACTCCAGCGAGTGACATTATGGAGTATATGATTGAACATTTACCAAAAGTTGATGGTACAGTCATCCAAACTGAAGATGAAATTTCTGCAGTTACGATGGCAATTGGTTCGAACTATGCAGGGGCAAGAAGTTTTACGTCTAGTTCAGGTCCTGGACTGTCACTGATGATGGAGTCGATTGGACTATCTGGTATGACTGAAACACCACTCGTAATCGTCGATACGATGCGTGGAGGTCCGTCAACAGGTCTTCCGACAAAACAAGAGCAATCCGATTTAATGCAGATGATTTACGGTACGCACGGTGAAATTCCAAAAATCATCCTTGCACCAACAGACGTAGAAGATGCGTTTTATCTGACAACTGAAGCTTTTAACTTAGCAGATGAATATCAAGTGCCTGTCATTCTTTTATCAGATTTACAAATGTCACTTGGTAAGCAGTCGTCAAATCCATTTGACCCTTCAAAAGTCGTCATTAATAGAGGACAAATGATTACTGAAGACATCGACGGAGATGATAGTTACTTTGAACGCTTTAAAGTGACAGAAAGTGGAATTTCCGCACGACCGATTCCTGGAGTAAAAGGTGGTATTCACCACGTCACGGGTGTAGAACATAACCCGAACGGAACGCCTAACGAAAGTGCGGTGAACCGTAAAACACAAATGGACAAACGTATGCGTAAACTTGAGGGACTAACGATCGACGCACCGTTTAAAGTAAATGGTAACGTAGACTCTGAGTTACTCGTCATTAGTTTCTTAAGTGGTAACGGACCAGTCGATGAAGCGGTCGAACGTATCGATAAAAATATTACGACGATTCATATGCGTCAACTATTCCCAGTGCCAATTGAAGCACTACAGCCATATTTGGATGGCGCTAAAGAGATACTCGTCGTCGAGCAAAACTATACGGGACAATTGTTTAACATCATTAAGATGAACTACCCACATCATAGTAAAATGTCTCAGTTTAATAAATATGACGGTACGCCGTTAAAACCGGTAGAAATCGAACGTCATTTGAACGAATTATTGTAATTAAAGGATGAATAGTCATGGCAAAATTTAAAGATTTTAGAAACGATATAAAGCCAAACTGGTGTCCTGGATGCGGTCACTTTAGTATTCAATCTGCGATTCAACGTGCCTCTGCAAACGTTGGATTAGAGCCAGAAGACTTAGCATTAGTCAGTGGGATCGGTTGTAGTGGACGTGTATCTGGATATATTCGTTCATATGGTTTCCACGCAACTCACGGTAGAAGTCTTCCAATCGCCCAAGGTATTAAAATGGCCAACAAAGATTTAGAAGTTATCGCAACAGGTGGAGATGGTGACGGATTTGCGATCGGTGTTGGACATACTGTTCACGCAATCAAGCGTAACATCGATATGACGTATATCGTCATGGATAACCAAGTGTACGGCTTAACAAAAGGTCAAACGTCACCGTCAAGTGCGAAAGGTTTCGTAACGAACACGACACCAGACGGTTCAATCGAAAGTCCAATCGTTCCAATATCAACTGCGATGGCAAGTGGTGCGACATTTGTCGCTCAAAGTGTCTCGAGTGATATTAAAGGGTTAACTGCAATAATTGAAGCGGCAATTAAGCACGACGGCTTCGCATTCGTAAACGTTTATAGTCCGTGTGTCACATACAACAAAGTGAACACATATGAATGGTTTAAAGAACGCGTGACTGATATTGAAGATATCGAAGACTACGATAGAGAAGATCGTAACAAAGTAATGAACTATATCAACGAGCACGAAGGGTTATTAAAAGGAATTTTATATCAAGACAATCACTCTAAATCATATGCATCACATATCGATGGCTATTTAGATGAAGCAGTCGTTAATCATGATTTAAAATTAAAAGATGATCAGTTTAACGAACTGATGAATCATTTCGCATAATAAAACACGCAAATTAAGAGGAATCTTAGTTTGCGTGTTTCTTTTTGTTTGGGTGAGAGGTTTTGGAGATTTTGCGTTAACGAATTTGAACATGCGTTTACGCAAATCGGGTTATTGTAAAATTATTTTTTATTGTTTAACATAAATCGCTTTTGTGTAAAAGGGTTGCTCATTAATTTGACGCAAAAGCTCTAATTGTCAACGAAACTGAGTGCTCGTTTACGCAAATCGATTTTGCGTAAAATTAAACCCAAACTCTAACTCCATCTATGCACCCTGACTCTCTTCTAATCGTTTTCTTTCGATTTCAAATGCTTCTTTTTGAATATCTTTTTCATTAATTTCTATTTCTTGAGCTTTAAAGACATCAGCAACGCTTGAGTCGTTTGCGTATAGGTTAAATGATTTTAGTTTTTCATCTCTAACTTGTGTAATTGCTTCATCGATACTATTTTCGGATAACAGTCTATACACGATGACGTTTTTTGTTTGTCCCATACGATACGCTCGACCAATTGCTTGAAGCTCTGTCGATGGTTTCCACTGTGGTTCACATAAAATCACAATGTTTGCAGCTTGTATGTTTAAACCAACACCTGCTGCGTCAATTTGGCCGATTAACGTTGCACCAGCTTCTCGATGTGTAAACGTATCAATCATTTGTTGACGCTCATTCATTGAAACGTCTCCAGAAATTATCCCCGCACTTTGAGTGCCGAGTGTTTGATGAATGAGCTCTAAATTATCTTTAAAGAAGCTGAAGATTAAGATCTTATGACCATTTTCTTTTGCCTCTGTACAAATTTCTATTAAATTCGCGAGTTTTTCTGAATCGTTGATGTTATTACCAGTAAATGCAGCACGTCTCATCTTCATAAGTCCTGATATACCTTCTCGAACAGCGTCATTATAGTACTGGCGTTCTTTTTGACTCATTTCAGAAAACATCTCGATGAATTCTATATCTGGGAGTTCTTTTAACACATCAATACGTTTACGTCTTAAATACGCAGGAGATACGATCGTCTTAAATGTTTCTGGTTCATTCATACGTGGATTATTATCTATCTCTTTAATGATTTGAGGTTGTAATATGCCGATTAAGTGCTTCATCTCGTTTAAATTGTTTTCAATCGGTGTACCTGTCATCATCATGACGTATTCACTTTTTTCAGCGAGTACCATAGCGTTCTTTGTACGCTGTGTATTTGGATTTTTAATTAAATGTGCTTCATCGATAATTAAGCAGTCGATAAAATCTAATGCGTCGAAATCTATGTTTTTCGTATGCTCAGGATTTGTAATTAAAATACTCGGTGTTTCAAGCCATTCGTTAAACGCTTCGTCACGTTTTGCACCGTGAAATATTTTTACCGGAATGCTCGTCCATTTTTCGATTTCATGCGCCCAGTTCGCCATCACGCTTTTTGGACAAATGACAAATGCGCGCGTTTTATTATCTTTAAATAAATGCGTAATCACTCCGAGTGCTTGAATTGTTTTACCGAGCCCCATTTCGTCACCGATTAGCGTGCGTTTGTTATACAACGCATATTTCGTTCCGAAGGCCTGATACGGACGTAACGTTCCACCTGTAAGCAGTGATACGTCGAGATTCATATTTGTTATTTTTTCAACTAATACTGACGGCAAGTCTCCAGCGTGTTGACTCGATGCGACGCCTGTTCTTGATTCTATAAATGCATAAAACGACGCACTGTCATTCATAAATGCTTCTTTTATTTTTAAATCATTATTCAGTTCACTATAGAGCGTATCGACATCTTTATGTAGTTGATTGAGCTCAGGTTGTACTTTTTCAAATTGATGAAACGCCGCGTTAATTTTTCTTTTTCAGATGAAGATTGAAACCACGACATAAAAATACCACGTTTTTCTTCATCGTTTTTAATAGATTTTCCGCGTCATCTGTAACAGTTTCATTTTTTAATTGTTCTACTTCATTTTTGTACGTCGTATTAAAGTACCAATAATTTAATAATGTACGCGCATCTTGAGTTAAATTATCAATATCAATTTTTGGAAAAGTATGATTCGTAATGTCTCGGATCATTTCGTCTTTATCTTCAACTAATCGTTCGACTTCTTCAGGTTCGGCTCCTTTTAGTACGATTTGTAAAGACTTCGAATCAAACCGTCTTAAATCGCTGATGTTGAAAATGTTATTTTCACGTAAACTTGTGATGAGTCTACGATTATCATCAATTAAAACGTCGACTGGGACAACTTTAATATCATTTTCCGCACGTCTTTTCTGTATGTTTTGTAGCGCGGTTTTCATAGTGTCTTCACTAATATGCGTTAGAAAATTATCTATATTACGTTTCAGCTGTTCTACTTGAAACGTTTCTGACTGAACATCCATATCTTATTAACTCCTTAGATTTTCGTTTAAAAAGTTACTTTTAATATATAGGAATCAAGTTAAAAATTCTATAATCATTGTTTGTGTTTCGGACGAAAGAATGATTTTGAAAATTTAATCTACTTCAACAGTAAGTTCAGTTTAATTGTGCTAAAATAGGTTTAAAGTAATTCGAAAACCGAAATAAGAGGTGTCACTATGCGAACAGTCTTTAGTTATGCGCTAAAGTATAAATGGCTGATCATCATCGGGCTTTTACTTATGTTTGTAGAGCTTGCGGTGGAGCTAATTCAGCCGTTATTTATCCAGGGGGTAATCGATGACGGGATTGCAGAAAATAATTTAAATACCGTTTGGTTTTATTTAGGTCTGATGTTATTTGCATCGATTATTTCAACTATTGCTGGTATTTTTAACACATATTTATCGAGCTTTGCAACAAATGCATTTGGTAATGATTTACGAAATGCAATTTTTAAACGTGTCCAACGTTTCTCGTTAGAGACGTTATCAAAATTTAACGGTTCGACACTAATTACGAGACTCACTCAAGATGTTTTAATTTCTGAGATGTTATTATTTATGGGAATGCGTATATTACTACGTGCACCGCTTCTCGTTATCGGGTCGTTAGTGATGTCATTTGTCGTAAACGTAAAACTTGGATTTTACTTAACACTATTAACACCAATTTTACTCGTCTTTTTATATATCGTTGCGAAAATGGGAGCGACAATCTTTAGTCGAATTCAAAGACGTCTCGACAAGATTAACCGCTTCTTCCAAGAGAATTTAAGCGGGATGCTTTTAATTAAAGTAAACAACCGTGCAGAATATGAATCGAATCGCTTTAGTGGTATTGCAGGTAAACTGCGCGATGATATGATTTTTGGACTCAGATTAATGGAGTCGATCTTACCGGTTCTTTTACTCATCATGAACGGAAGTTTACTACTCGTCCTTTACGTATCGTCTGATTTATTACAATCGAGTTCAGTACAAGTCGGTGAAGTCGTCGCTGTCATTAACTACGCGTTAAGAATGCAAGGCGGATTTTCCATGTTTAGTTTCTTAATTATTTCAGCAACGCGTGCGAAAGCTTCAGCAGACCGTATTAGTGAAGTATTACATGCAGATATTACGGAAGAAGAGTCTGCTAAGAAGATCGACAACAAAGAAGGTGCTTCTGTAGAGTTTAAAAATGTAACATTCAAATACGTGAACAGCGTTTCAAATATATTAGAGGACGTATCGTTTAAAGTCGATAAAAATGAAACACTCGTCATCATGGGAGCGACTGGTTCTGGTAAAAGTTCACTCGTGAATCTTATTCCGAGACTATATGATCCACAGCACGGAGAAGTGTATGTCGACGGTAAAAATGTAAAAGATTGGAACGTCAATGAACTACGAGAACTCATTGGCTACGTCCCTCAGTCGGCAGTATTATTCACCGGTACAATTTTTGAAAATATGTTGTGGGGAGACGAATTTGCGACGGAGGCTGACGTCTATAATGCGACGAAAAAAGCACAAGTCCACGACAATATTATTCGTTTTGATCATCAATATAGCACACAAGTCGGTCAACGCGGCGTGCAGTTATCTGGTGGACAAAAACAACGTCTATCCATTGCACGCGCACTTCTAAAGCGTCCATCCGTCCTTATATTAGATGACTCAACGAGTGCACTAGATAGAACGACTGAAACTAGTTTATGGGAAGAGATGAGTGATTTAAACGTCACGAGAATTATTATTACGCAAAAAATTTCAACTGCACAAACTGCAGATAAAATACTTCTTCTTGAAAAAGGAAAAGTATCAGCAATTGGCACACACGATTCACTCCTGAAAGAATCAGAGTTATATCAATCGATTGTAGAAAGCCAAAAGACGGGAGGGTCGTTTGATGATTAAATTTATAAGAGAACCTTTCGGTTTAAAACCAATATTAAAAAAAGAAGATATTGGTAATAAAGGAAAACATAATCAGCAACGTGCATCGAATATGTCTGGTACGTTAAAGCGACTCTGGAAGTTTATGAGAGATGAACGTTACAAAGTATTACTCGTTATATTTATCGTTGTCATTACGAGTTTACTCGGTATCATCGGTCCATTTTTAGTCGGTCGAGCGATCGATAATTATCTCGTACCAAAAGAGTTTGATGGGTTTGTAACTCTATTACTCGTATTACTCGGCGTGTATGTCCTTCATAGTATTTCGACGTTAGCACAATCGTTTATTATGGTTGGTGCGAGTCAACGTACAGTATTTAATATGAGATATCGATTATTTAATCATATGCAGTATTTACCGATCGACTTTTACAATAAGCGTCAACAGGGGGAGTTAATGAGTCGTATGACAAACGACATCGAGACAATCTCTCAAACGTTAAACTCCTCATTCATACAGTTTACGACATCTGTAATTACACTTGTTGGTACGATTTCAGTCATGCTGTACTTAAGCCCGTTACTAACAGTACTTACGCTTACGATCATTCCGTTATTATTTGTAATGGTAAAGTATATAACGAACCGTACGCGTCCGTTATATCGAATTCGTCAAAGAAGTACTGGAGAGTTAAATGCTTATATCGAAGAAGTAATTTCTGGTCAAGAAATCGTTAAAGCATTCTCTCAAGAAGATTATGTCATCGACCAATTTGAAAAGAGAACGAGAAACTTACGTGACGTCACATTTTGGGCGAACCTTTATAGTGGTATGATTCCTAAAATTATGAACATGTTAAACAACTTAAGTTTTACTATCGTAGCAGGTATCGGTGGGATACTCGCACTAACGACAGATACTGTAACAGTTGGTATTATCGTCGTATTCGCTGAATATGCGAGACAATTTACGCGTCCACTCGCAGACCTAGCGAACCAGTTTAACCAAGTACTTTCTGCAATCGCAGGGGCAGAGCGTGTATTCCATATTATCGATACTGAACCAGAAAAAGATGATGGTACGATTACAGATAGAGATTTAAACGGTCATATCGAGTTTAAAAACGTCGTATTTAGTTACGACAAAGATCAAAAACGTCCGACAATTAACGATGTATCGTTTGATATCAAGCAGGGTGAATCGATTGCGTTAATCGGTTCGACAGGTGCAGGTAAAACGACGATCGTACAATTGCTGAATCGATTTTACGAAGTCGATAAAGGTGAGATTTTAATCGACGGGGAAAATATCGAAAACTATAAGCGACACGTCTTAAAAGAAAACAGTGCGTTTGTTCTACAAGATCCGTTTATATTTAACGCATCGATTAAAGAAAACGTTCGGTTCGGTAAGTTAGATGCAACTGATGAAGAAATTATCGAAGCATGTAAAAATGCGAACGCTCATGATTTTATTATGGAATTTGAACATGGATACGACACAGTAATCGACGGAGAAAATCATGCATTATCCGTCGGAGAACGTCAACTTATATCAATCGCACGTGCGTTTATTCGTAACCCGAATATATTATTACTCGACGAAGCGACGTCAAGTATCGATACGATTACAGAGTTAAAGATTCAAGAAGCATTAGAAAGCTTAATGAGAGGTCGTACGTCTATAATCATCGCACACCGATTAAATACAGTGCGCGCAGTCGACCGTTTAATCGTATTAGAACATGGTGAAATTATTGAAACCGGAAGTCATAAAGAACTCCTCGACCAAAAAGGTGTATATTATAAAATGGTGAACGGATAGTAATATTCAATGATATACTTTATAATAGTGACATACTAAAAATAAAAGGTGAGTTATAATGGCGACAAAAGATGAAATTGTAGCAGCTGCAAAAGAAGTCGGTAAAATGATTTCGGAAACTGAAGAAGTGAAATTCTTTGAAAAGGCAGAGGCGAAAATTCACGAAAATAAAGAAATCCGTGAAAAGATGGCAAGTTTACGTTCACTGCAACAACAAGCAGTAAACTTCCAAAGTTACGGGAAAACACGTGCATATGAACTTGCACAAGAGAAAATTGACGCACTCGAAAAAGAACTTGACGATATGCCAATCGTTCAGCAATTTATCGATGCGCAAGAAAATGTAAACGACATTTTACAAATGGTGTCACACGCGATTAGTAGTTCAGTGACATATGAAATTATCGAGCGTACAGGTGGAGATCACTTAGAAGGTGAAACTGGCGCTGCGATGAACAACAAAGCAAGTAAAGACGTTGAGTAAGGGAGTGGCTAGAGCCACTCTTTTTTATTGTAAAAAAAATACTTTTAAACGCTTTCATTATATGATAATATACTTTTTAATAGAATAGTTAAAAAGTATTAGAGAACTAATGAATAAAACAATACAATAGGAGGGGTATTATGATAGTTGCTGCTGTAGCTCCGTTTTCAATTTTAATAATTATATCAATAATATATATTATCGGTTATTTAATTCTAAAAGTAATTAATAGGCTCAGATAATCTAAAGAAGGCGTTGAGTAAGGGAGTGGCTAGAGCCACTCTTTTTTTCATGGTATAATTTAAGTCATATTAATGGTTAGGATGAGTGTATATGTCGAACGTTACTCCGATGATGAAACAATATTTATCGATTAAAGAAAACTATCAGGATGCCTTTTTATTTTTTAGACTTGGTGATTTTTATGAGTTGTTTTATGACGATGCTGTTGAAGCGGCTAAGCTGTTAGAAATTACGTTAACTGCGAGAGATAAAACGAGTAAAGTACCGATGGCAGGTGTACCGCATCATTCTGCGACGCGCTACATTGAAAAACTCATTAACTTAGGTCATAAGGTCGCGATTTGTGAGCAGATGGAAGATCCTAAACTTGTAAAAGGTATGGTGAAACGTGAAGTTGTTCGCGTCATTACACCTGGAACGTTAATCGATGATTTTGGTATCGAACAAGATAAAAGTAACTATATTTTATCGCTATATGTAAATAAGGATACGTACGAAGTCGTTTACGGAGATATTTCAACAGGCGATATGTATCAATTTAAAACGAAAGACACAGATACGTTATACACTCAACTATCACGTATAAATGCGAGAGAAATTGTAACGACAAATGACGGAGAAACTGTACTTGAAAACATGTTTACAGATCCACCGTTAATCACTGTCGTAGATCATAGTGAAGAGAATGCTCATACACAGTTACTTTCTTATATAGAAACTCAAAACAAACAAAAACTGACGCACTTAAAAGATATCGTCGAGATCAATGTCGACTTACATTTAAAGTTATCGCAGTCGACGATTAGTAACTTAGAGCTCGTTGAAAATCTTCAAACTAAAAAACAAAAAGGGTCGTTATATTGGTATTTAAATCAAACAGAAACACCGATGGGGAGACGTAAACTGAAGCGTTTAATTGAATCACCACTAATAGACGTTAATGAGATTAAAAACCGTCAAGACGTCGTTCAAGTGTTACTCGATAATTTTATAGAGCGTGAAGATATAAAAGCTGCGTTAAATAACGTCTATGATATCGAAAGATTGACAGGTCGAATGAGTTTTGGAAATATCGATGTCAAAGGATTTGTAGAACTTAGAGATTCTTTAGAAGGCCTACCTGACGTATACCGATTACTTTCATCGATTGGTTTAATTAATAACGTGTTATTTAAAGACTTTGACGTGTTAAGTGACGTCTACGCAATGCTAAAAGTATTAAAGTCTGACGCACCAAAGACGATTCGTGAAGGTAATATTTTTGAATCAGGTGTTAGTGAAAAGCTCGACGAGTTAAGAGATTTACAACATAACTCAAGAGAGTGGTTAGAGAATTATTTAGAAACTGAAAAAGAAAGAACGAACATTAAAAATATGAAAATCGGTTTTAACAAAGTGTTCGGATACTTTTTAGAAATCTCTAAAGGACAAGCAGCGACATTTAACGCTGAAGACTTTGGATATGACCGTAGACAAACGTTAACGAATTCAGAGCGCTATATTACGCCAGAGTTAAAAGAAATGGAAGATAAAATACTAAAAGCAGAAGATGAAAGTGTCATCTTAGAGTATGAAATGTTCGTCGAGTTACGTGACAGTGTGAAATTACACACTGCAAGACTTCAACGTACGAGTGAACAACTGTCTATACTTGACTGCTTAATTAGTTTTGCAGACGTTTCTAATACGCATCAACTCGTCCGACCAACGTTTACGGACGGAGAATTAGAAATTATCGATGGCCGTCACCCAATCGTTGAAAAGATGCTCGGAGAAAGAACGTACGTACCAAATGACGTCGTTATGGACAACGATACGTTTATTTATTTAATTACTGGACCAAATATGAGTGGTAAAAGTACGTATATGCGTCAAGTTGCGATGATTACAATTATGGCGCAAATCGGTATGAACGTACCAGCTTCGTCATGTAAGATACCTATATTTGACGCAATATTTACGAGAATCGGTGCCAGTGACGATCTATCGAGTGGTAAATCGACATTTATGATAGAAATGATGGAAGCAAATGATGCGTTAAAACACGCGACAAAAAATAGTTTAATTATATTTGATGAACTTGGAAGAGGTACGAGTACGTACGACGGTATGGCACTCGCTGAAGCGATGTTAAAGTATATTCATAATCATATCGGTGCGAAAACGCTATTTTCAACGCACTACCATGAACTGACGAATTTAGACGCGTCACTCCATCACTTAATGAACGTGCACGTTAAAGCGTCAGAAAAGAACGGTAAACTTGAGTTCCAACATAAGGTGGAAAAAGGTGCAGTTGAAAAGAGTTACGGTATACAAGTAGCAGAGCTCGCAGACCTTCCAAGAGAAGTGACGATTGAAGCGAGAAAAGTGCTAAAACGTTTAGAAGAAGCGAACTACGATAAGAAAGAAGACGTCACACAACTTGAATTATCGCTAGAAGAAGACACAGATACGTTTAGTGTTGTAGAAGAAAAAATCAAAGCATTAAACGTAAATCATATGTCACCGATAGAAGCGTTGACATTACTGAGTGAACTTCAAGACGAACTAAAGTAAAGAGGGGATTATATGGAGAGAGTCCACGTACTAGATCCAGTTATCCAAAATAAGATTGCGGCTGGTGAAGTAGTCGAACGTCCAAGTTCGATCGTTAAAGAGCTCGTTGAAAACTCTATAGATGCGAATGCGACGTCGATTGAAGTGTTTATAGAAGAAAGCGGACTAAAAATGATACGTGTCGTCGATAACGGCGAAGGTATTGACGACAGAGATAGTCGTTTAATATTTGAGCGTCATGCCACGAGTAAAATCGCTGAAGACTATGACTTATTTGAAATTCGTTCGATGGGATTTCGAGGCGAAGCACTTGCGAGTATTGGAGCGGTGTCTAAAGCGACAGTTGAAAGTTATCGTAAAGATAGACAACCGTTTAAACTCGAGTATAGTGGTGGTCGAGAAGTAAATTACACCGATGGAAAATCACGTGTCGGGACAGTCGTTACGATTGAAGACTTATTTTTTAATACGCCGGCACGTTATAAATATATTAAGAGTTTACAAACTGAAGCGGGTCGTATTATCGATATTATGCAGCGTTTTAGTTTTAACCATCCGCATATTCAGTTTAAATTAGCATTTGACGGTAAAGTCCGTTTTCATACAAAAGGAAATGGAAATTTACAAGAAGTCATTTCTGATGTGTACGGACTAAATGTCGCGAGACATAGTGTAAAAGTAGAAGCGAAAACTCCGGATTATAAATTATCAGGGTTTATCGTTCGACCAGAAATTACGAGAAGTAACAAAAACTATATTAATCTTGCAATCAACTCACGTATTATTAAAGATTTTAGACTCGTACAAAGTGTAGTTGAAGCGTATCATACATTATTACCAAAAAATAAATATCCAGTCGTCATATTAAATATCGACATGGATCCAAAACTCGTAGACGTCAACGTCCATCCAGCGAAAACTGAAGTCCGACTGTCTAAGTTAAAAGAGTTACAGCAATTAATCGAACAGACGATTCGTGAAGAGCTACGTTCTGAACGTCTCATTCCAGAAATTGAAGCGCGTGAGAAAACTGAAAAGCCAGTGATGACACAAAACGTGTTTGATTTTTCATCACGTCCAGTATTTGACAATACGTTTAAAGATTATAAAAGGGAAAACACATTCTCGAATAAAGAAAACAAAACTCAAAATAATTTTGATTTTAATACGGAAAATAAAGATGAAGCGTCATATGTGAATACGCCAATAGAAGAGCATATGAGTCATTCACGTGAGTCGTATGATGATTATAACGATTCAAAATTACCGTATTTAGAAATCGTCGGACAAATTCACGGCACATATATCGTCATGCAAAACGATGAAGGTATGTATTTAATGGACCAACATGCTGCACAAGAGCGTATTAAGTATGAGTATTTCTATGAAAACATTCAAAATAGTGATGAGCGTGTACCTTTACTGTTACCATATCACTTTGAGTTTTCATATGACGACGTCATTCGAATCGATGAAAAACTAAAAGATTTAAAAGCGCTCGGCTTTAATATTGAAAAAACGGGTATTAAACAATATACAGTGACAGAATATCCGTCGTGGATATTAAAAGACGATCCAGAAGGAGATATCGAATCGGTCATTGATTTTATCTCGAATACTGATGAGTTTTCAGTCAATAAATATCGTGAAGAGATGTCGATTATGATGAGCTGTAAACAATCGATTAAAGCGAATCATTATTTAGATTTAACACAAATGCGTGCATTATTAAATGATTTATCAAAGTGTAAGTCACCATATACATGCCCACACGGTAGACCTGTCATCATTAAGTGGACGACGTATGAAATTGAAAAAATGTTTAATCGTATTATGAAGTAAGAGGTGTTTATTAAATGAAACAACAACTCGTCTATACGCGAAATGAAGCGATTGACGTAAAAGTATATGAACCAGAAAACCCAAAAGCTGCGATGTTACTCCTTCACGGAATTTCAGAGCATAGTGGACGTTATGATTATCTTTTAAACTTCTTTAAAGAGCATGACATATATGGTGTCGTATATGACCATAACGGACACGGTTTAAGAGATAATGGGAATCGCGGAGAAATCGGAAGTTTTGAAACGCTCGTTCGAGATGCCAAAGACGTGTACGACTCACTTCCAGAAGATTTACCGAAATTTGTAATCGGTCATTCGATGGGGAGTATCGTTTTAAGATTATTACTCTCAACCATTCAACCAGCGGGTGCAATCATTGTAGGAACAGGTAATCGTACGTCGCCGATGGAGATGATTGAAACAGCATTTGTTAACGGCGTCGCTAAAGTTTTACCAGACGCTAAGAGTTTACTTATTAATCGTCTCGCATTTTCTGGGTTTGATCGTCAAGTGGAAGGAACAGCGAGAAATAGATGGATTAGTAAAAACTATGAAAACGTCGTGAACTACAACAAAGATCCATTATCTGGTCATCCAGTATCGATTAATACGTTTAAAGCTGTGAACAACGCGATTTTTGCAGTAAATAGTGAAGATATTATTGGACACTATAGTAAAGACACACATTTTTTATTAATAAGCGGTAAAGATGATCCATTTAGTCATCACGGTAGAGATGTTGAAGTGTTAGATGCGACTTTAAAAGCGCACGGATTACACACAAAATCTGTATTATACGAAGGATATCGTCATGAAATTTTAAACGAAGATATTAAAAATGACGTCTACCGTATGATTTTAGAGTGGATGGACAAGGTAATCGATGGAGAATAAACAAAAAATAATCTGTCTCGTCGGGCCGACTGCTGTTGGTAAAACAGATATGTCTATTAAAATCGCAAAACGATTTAATTTAAACGTCATTAGTGGCGACTCGATGCAAGTGTACAAAGGGATGGATATCGGAACTGGTAAAATCTCTCGTGAAGAGATGGACGGTGTTCGCCATGAAATGATCGATATTTTATCACCAGAAGAAGAATTTTCTGTAAAAGAATTTCAAACGAGAGTCAGAGAGTTAATGGAACGTGAATATAAAAACGATAATATTCCATTTATCGTTGGTGGTACTGCGTTTTACATCCATGCGCTTATTAACGATTTTCAGTTTGACGATGAAGATCATAAAGAGAAAGAAGCACGTGTACAGTATTACGAAACGTTTTCTAGTGAAACATTGTATGAGAAAATAAAAGCATTAAATGAAGACGTTCATATTAACAATCGTAAACGTATGATACGTATACTCGTAAAACATGATTTAGGTGCGAAAACGTCACATGATATTGAAGAAAAATACGACGCGTTAATTATCGGGTTATATGACGATAGAGATGTATTATACGAACGTATTAATGAGCGAGTCTTAACGATGATGAATGAAGGACTCGAAGAAGAAGTGAGTAACCTCTTTGAAACGTATGACTTATCTAAAACAGCACTTGGAGCAATTGGATATCATGAATTCATCGATTATTTTAATGGTAAAAAATCGTTTGATAAAGTAGTTGAAGATATCCAACAAGATTCACGACGATACGCGAAGCGTCAGTTGACATATTTAAGAAATAAATTGAATGTGGAATGGTATAAAGTTGGTACTGATGAAACGGAGATATTTGAAAGAATAGAGGCGTTTATAAAAAAAGTCTCATTGATCATAAATCAATGAGACTTTTACTATACACTTTCTTCTAAGTATGGTTCGATTATATTATATAGACTTTCGTAATTCACATCGTGATTGAGTCGCTTAACGATTTCACCTGTTCTAGAAACGACGAACATCGTAAAGTTTCGTTTTACGTCGTTTTTAAACATTTTAAATTTACCTTCAGTTAAGTAACTAAAAATCGGATGTTTCGTATCACCTTTTACATCCACTTTTTCCATTAATGGTAAATCGATGGACAACGCTTGATGTAACGCATGGTCGAGTTCAGTAGATCGAAGTGTTTCTTTTTCATCGAGTTGATCTGTTGGAAATAGAAGAACTTCTAATTTTTGATCTTTTAAGTTGCTGTAGAGTTTCTCTAGCATCGTTAAATCATTAAAACGGTCGATATTACTCGCCATCGTAACAATTAGTACAACATAATCTTTATAATCGGACATTTTTATTAAGTTTTTATGGATATCTCTTGTTTTTAAATCGTAAAACTCACGTACCATTTAATTATCACCCTTATCTATTCGCCTTACTTATATTCACTTAAAACACTGACGTTAAACACAAAACAGATAATATTTTTAAATTTGGAGGTGACAGAAGTTGGCACAACAATTTTCAGGCATCATTATCGCCGTCAACACAAAAGGTACTGAAGACATTGAAAGTGAAGTATCTGAATTAAAGGTTTTAGCTGAATCTATCGGCATTGACATATTAAATACGCACATTCAAAATCGCCAAGAAGTCGACACGCGTTACTATGTCGGAAGTGGCTTTTTAGAAGAAGTTAAAGCGATGTATGACACGCTCGATTACGTCATCGTAAACGATGAAATTAAAGCATCACAAAATAGAAATATTGAAAGTATACTCGATACGTCTGTTCTCGATCGAACGCAAGTCATTTTAGACATATTTAGTTTACGTGCAAATACGAAAGCCGGACAGCTACAAGTCGAGCTCGCTCAGCTTGAGTATTTACTCCCGAGACTTCGCGGACAAGGTATTAACTTATCTCGTCTTGGTGGGGGAATCGGGACGAGAGGTCCTGGGGAAACGAAATTAGAAACCGACCGACGACATATTAATAGACGTATTAAAGAGATTAAAAAAGAACTAAAGACGATTGAAAATACGAGACAAAATTACCGCGATCAAAGAAATCGTAGTAATGTCACTAAATTTAGTTTGATAGGATATACGAACGCCGGGAAGTCAGCGATGTTTAATGCACTTACTGAAGCGGACACAAAAGAAATTAACCAATTATTCGCAACACTCGATCCGAAGACGAGAAAGTTAGAATTTCAAAATGGTTTTAATGCGATTTTGACAGATACGGTTGGGTTTATTCAAAAATTACCGACGACGCTCGTTGAAAGTTTTAAATCTACGCTAGAAGAAGCACGTGACAGTGACTTTTTAATTCACGTCATCGATAACAACTCAAAATATATCGACGCCCATTTTAATACGGTGATCGCTCTATTAAAAGAGCTCGATATGTCACACATTCCGGTCATTGTACTATTCAATAAAAGTGACTTAAATCCGAATTTAAATTATGTGACAGAGGAAATGTATTTTATCGTCAATAAATTTATCCCAAAACGTACGCTGTTAAACTGTTTAGAAGACGGGATAAAAATGCATTATGAAGCGTATAATAGAAATATTGAACCGAGTAAAATCAACGAATTATATGATTTAAAACAAAGAACGTACGTGACGAAAGAAGCGTTTGACGAGGAGTTAGAAGTATACAAAATTGAAGGATACACAAAAGATATAAGTATCGTTCAAGAGATTTTAAAGGAGAAACAATGACACACGCATTAGAGATTATTAAGCAATCAGAAATAGAAATAGAACCACTTGTAAAACAGAATAAACAAATTGCATACGACAACTTTAAAAAAGTGATGCAATCATTTAACGATCACTCCGTTATGGAAAGTGACTTTACTGGAACGACAGGTTACGGGTATGACGACACGGGTCGTGACAAATTAGAAGATATTTATAGAGATATTTTTAAAGCAGAAGATGCGCTCGTACGCGCACAAATTATTTCAGGAACACATGCGATTTCTCTCAGCCTTTTATCGTTATTAGAACGTGGTGACGAGTTATTATACATTACGGGTTGGCCGTACGACACGTTAGAGAAAGTGATCGGAGATAGTGAGGAAGACGTCGGAAGTATGAAAGCACTCGGCATTGATTTTAATTACGTCGATTTAATTGACGATAAAGCGTTCGATATCGATGCGATTTTAAACAATATTAAAGACAACACTAAAGTAATCGGTATTCAGCGTTCACGTGGATACTCGACGAGAAAATCGTTAACGATTGAACAAATTGAAGCGGTTATAAAAACGATTAAAGAACGTCATCCAAATATTATCGTATTTGTCGATAACTGCTATGGTGAATTTGTAGAACGTAGAGAACCGATTGAAGTCGGAGCGGATATCGCTGCTGGAAGTTTAATAAAAAACCCAGGTGGAGGACTTGCTAAAATGGGTGGATACGTTGTAGGTCGTAAAGATTTAATTGAACGTGTCAGTTATAGATTAACAGTCCCTGGTATCGGTAAAGAAATGGGTGCGTCACTAGAAGTACTACTCGATATGTATCAAGGATTATTTATGGCACCGCACGCTGTCATTGAAAGTTTAAATGGGGCGCTACTTACGAGTCACGTGTTAACGAAATTAGGGTATCGTACAGATCCATTATTTGATGAAACACGTACTGACTTAATACAAAGCATTCAGTTTAACACTGAAGAAGAAATGATTTCATTTATACAAATGGTACAAAGCGCGAGCCCTGTAAACTCTAAGTTTTTACCGATTCCAGATTTAATACCAGGATATCAGCACCCAGTAATTATGGCAGCAGGTACATTTATACAAGGTGCATCATTAGAATTATCTGCAGATGGACCAGTGAGAGAACCGTATATCGCATTTATGCAAGGTGGCTTAGTATACGAGCACGTCAAATACGCACTCGAGAAAGTCCTGACGCACTGGAGCGAGAAAGGGATTATATAGAAACGCTTATGGGTATAGCGAATTGTGAAGGGAGAATGGTACTTATGTTAGTTAAATTATTAGAACCTCTAAACATACCGGATGAAATGGTAGAAAAACTCGCAGAACCGATTAAAGAGAAAGGTCATGAGTTTGTGTACTACAACGAGAAAACGACAGATAAAGACGAATTAATCGAACGTAGTAAAGATGCTGACGTTATTATGATTGCGAACAATCCATATCCAAAAGAAGCAATCGAACAAAATGAGAACTTAAAGTACATCAACGTCGCATTTACAGGTGTCGATCACGTGGAACTAGAAGACGCAAATACGACAGAAAAAGTTCTTTTAAGTAATGCTGCAGGTTACGCTAATACAGCTGTTGCTGAACTCGCGCTCGGTTTAACGTTAGACGTATTTAGAAAAATCACTGAAGGAGACATTGATACGAGAAAAGCTGAAGAATTCCCCGGTGCATTCCAAGGTCGAGAAATTAAAGGAAAAACAGTTGGTTTTATCGGAACAGGTAAAATCGGTTTAGAAACTGCAAAGCTATTTAAAGCGTTTGGCGCGAACTTAATCGCTTATAACGGCTCGAGTGAAAAACCTGAAGCGCTAGAACTCGGTATGGAGTATATGGATTTAGATGACATGTTAAAACAGTCAGATATCATTACTTTACACGTACCAGCAACGAAAGATACTCATCATTTACTCGGTAAAGAAGAGTTTGAAAAAATGAAAGAAAGTGCCATTTTAATTAACTGTGCACGTGGACCAGTCGTTGATAACGACGCTTTAGCAGATGCGTTAAATAACGAAGTGATCGCTGGAGCAGGGATCGATGTATATGATATGGAACCTCCAATTCCAGGAGACTACAAACTATTAAATGCTAAAAATACAGTATTAACACCGCACGTTGGATTCTTAACAGATGAAGCGATGGAGTTAAGAGCAAAGATTGCGTTTGAAAACACGATTAAGTTTTTAGAAGGAAATCCTCAAAACTTAATGAACTAAATGATTTAATTAGGGGCATGATATATGGATATTCGTTCAACGTTTATAAAGTTAGATGAAAAATTTTCTCGTTTTGGTGGTTTAGAACCACGTGGGATTACACGATTATTATATACAGATGAGTGGAAGGCTGCCGTCAATGCCCTCATTAAAGAGTTTGATAATCACGGATTAGAAGTCGTTCAAGACTCTATCGGTAATGTTTCAGGTAAACTCGTTGGAGTAAACAGCGATGAGACGATCTTAACGGGATCTCATATCGACACTGTCGTTGAAGGTGGTCATCTCGATGGGCAATACGGAATTCTCGCAGGACTTACAGCGATTCTTTACTTAAAAGAAAAGTACGGACAACCTAAGAAAAATATTGAAGTACTCGCACTCGCTGAAGAAGAAGGTAGCCGTTTCCCAATTGCATTTTGGGGCAGTAAAAACTTCTTTAACATCCAAGATAACGAAATTGTAAAAGGACTCACAGACTCTGATGGCGTTAATTTTGTCGACGCTATGAGACAATCAGATTTTGACTTTAGAACAGATGACAAAGTACGAAACGACATTAAAGCGTGGATAGAAATTCATATTGAGCAAGGTCAAGTGCTAGAAAAAGAACAAAAACAAATCGGTGTCGTTACAGGTATTGTTGGTTTTAAACGATATTATATAAAGTTAAAAGGTGAAGCAAACCATGCTGGAACAACACCGATGGTTTATAGAAAAGATGTAGTTGTTTCATTTAGCGAAATCGTACAAAGACTAGATCAGAAAGCTAAAGAGATTGGAGATCCACTTGTCATTACATTTGGTAAAGTAAACCTCGTTCCAAACGTCACGAACGTTGTACCAGGTGAAATTGAATTTAGTGTAGACACGCGTCATATAGATGAAGTCGAATTAAATCACTTTAGTAAAATTGTCGAAGATACGATTCAAGAAGTTGCTACAAAAAATGGATTAGAAGCGACGATTACACTTCATTTAGATGAACAACCGACATTGATGAATGAAAAAATTATAAAAACAATCGAAGATTCTGCAAAAGAAGTAACCTCAGGGAACTATAAACTTATGGTTTCAGGCGCAGGTCATGACACACAAATATTTTCACAGTTTGTACCATCAGGTATGTTGTTCGTACCATCTATCGGTGGATTATCTCATAACGTCGAAGAAGACACAGATATCGAAGATTTAGTTAAAGGGATTGAAGTTTTAGCAGGAGCGTTGTATAAATTAGCGTATTAAAAATATATGAAATCACTAAAATTACTTATTTATTCATAAAGAAAGTTTTGATAAAATAAAAATGCTGTATAAATTAAATCTTACGTCAAATGTGAGTGACCATATGGCATCAATTAAATATTTAATCAGGAGTGGTATGAATGAGTCAAAAAGTAGTTTTAGCATTAGGTGGTAACGCAATTTTACAACCAAAACAAGAACCAACTTACGAGAACCAGTACGAAAACGTGTATAGCGCAGCGACGAGTATGGTTGACCTCATCAAAGCAGGACACGAAATTATCGTTACTCATGGTAACGGACCTCAAGTTGGTCTTATTATTGCTCAAAATGAAGCGGCTAAAGCTGACATTAAACCGATGCCAGTATTTGTAAGTAGTGCGGAATCACAAGGTATGATTGGATTCATGCTTGAGCAAGCGCTAAAAAACAAGCTGAAAGAAGCAAATATCGACAAAAACGTCGTATCATTACTCACGATGACTGAAGTTGACAAAGACGACGCAGCGTTCCAAAATCCGACAAAACCAATCGGCGTATTCTTCACTGAAGAAGAAGCAAAACGTATGGAAGAAGAACTCGGATACGATATGAAAGAAGACGCAGGGCGTGGATATCGACGCGTCGTACCGTCTCCAGAACCAAAACTTATTCACGGTGTCGAAGAAATTAAAACACTATCTGAAGAATCGATCGTTATCTCTTCAGGCGGTGGTGGTATTCCGGTTTGGCGTGACGAAGACGGTGTCATTCACGGAGTGGACGCTGTAATCGATAAGGACCGTTCAGCACTTAAACTCGCACTACAAAGTGATGCAGACAAGTTAATGATTTTAACAGATGTACCAAACGCTCTTATTAACTATGGTACAGAAAACGAAACAAAATTAGAACGCGTCACTGTCGAAGAAATGGAACGATATATAGAAGAAGGTCACTTCGCATCAGGCTCAATGCTTCCTAAAGTAGAGGCAGCAATTGGTTTCGCAAAATCTGGAGAAGGAAAAGAATCGATTATTTGTTCATTATCTGATGCAGTTAAAGCATTAGCAGGTGAAGCGGGTACTCATATTACGTTATAATATAATTACACAGCCAATTATTGGCTGTGTTTTTCTAGTTTAAGGAGGATACCATTGAGTGGAAAATTATATGATTTAAAAGAGCAGTGGATGCTAATTATTTCATTGATGCTCGTTGCATCGATTTTACGTGCACCAATTACAGCTGTTGGTCCTGTAGTCGATCAAATTAAAGCATCACTAAATATTTCGAATACAGTCGCTGGACTTCTCACGACGATACCACTCTTAATATTTGGTATCGCGTCACCAATTATACCGAAACTCGTAAGAAAATATTCTATTAACCTGATCATATTTTATTCTTTAATTTTTATATTATGTGGTCTCGTCATTCGAAACTTATCGAGTGTCGAGTGGTTTATATTAGGAACAATTATTATCGGATTAGGGATAGCAGTTGGAAACGTGACGATTCCGAGTTATGTGAAGCTAAAATTCCCGCTTCATATTGGTCTTGTCACTGGTTTATACGGTGCTGTGATGAATGGTATGGCGGGTGTTGGTGGTGGTTTATCTGTTCCACTATCAGAGGTGAGTCGATATGACTATAAATTATCATTATCGATTTGGCTTATTTTAGCGCTCTTTGCGATTATTTTTTGGATGAAACAATTAAAAGCACCGACTTATCATCATAAAGGTGTCGATGAAAATACACCTTCACTCACTGTGAAAGACATAAAAAAATCGAGAATAGCGTGGGGTCTCGCACTTAGCTTCGGATTACAATCTATGATTTTTTATAGCGTAGTCGCATGGGTTCCGACAATTTTAGTTGCACAAGGATTGACATTTAAAACTGCAGGATACTACTTTATGCTCGCACAGTTTATTCAAGTGCCGATTGCGTTTATTTTCCCTCAATTTGTTGAAAGTGTAAAAAACAAACGAATACCAGTCATCATTATCTTTATATGTTTCATTACAGGGTTTAGTTTAATGTTCGTTCAACAAAACATCGTATTACTCATTGCGATGTTACTTATTGGTAGTAGTGCTGGTTCGGCTTTTTCAACATGTATGGTCCTATTTTCTTTAAAGGCGAATACATATGACGGGAGCATGATGTTATCTGGATTCTCTCAGTCGGTCGGTTACATTATCGCAGCGACCGGTCCACTCTTAATGGGTATAATTCAAGATCACATTCAAAACGAAATCGTTAATATTTATATTTTCATTCTGTTAAGTATAATGGTATTTATAACGTTAATGATTGCTACTGAAGATAAAACAATCGAAGAAACGATTTTTACAAAGAGGTAGAAACTATGTATAACTACACATATTTAGATAACAGTGAAATATTTTATGAAGCACATGAGTCATTAAATTATGATTTTAAAGAGAAACTATTTAACGTACCGTTAGGTCGTAAATTCGACTTTAAAAATGCATCGGATATATTTAAAAATCAAAAGTCACCATTTTCTCAAAGTTATTTTGGTCATCAGTTTGGGAATCCAGTGATTTTAGGTGATGGCAGACAAATAATAATAGGGGAAACATTATTAGACCATTCACCTGTAGACATAGCTGTAAAGGGTAGTGGACCGACGAGATATTCTCGTGGTGGTGACGGATTACTGCCGATCGATGCTGCAATTAAAGAATATATTTACTCAGAGTTTTTATATAACATTCATATACCGACGACGAGAAGTTTAGCGTTATTAGAAACGACAGAAATTGCTGAAAGAGAAGTCGATAAAACGGCAGCGTTACTCATCCGAGTTGCGAATTCTCATTTACGTGTTGGTACGATTCAATTTGGCAATATAGCTGGAGAACCGTATTTAAAACAAATCGTCGATTACTCAATTAATAGACATTATCCGTATTTAAAAGATATTGATGATAACCAAAAATACAAAATGTTTTTTGAAATGGTCGTAAGAAAACAAGCAGAACTCGTCGCTCATTGGCAAAGTGTAGGATTTGTTCACGGGGTTATGAATACTGATAACGTAACGATTGACGGCACCACAATAGACTTTGGACCGTGTGCATTTTTAGAAACGTATCATCAAGACGCAGTATTTAGCCAAATTGATGAAGGCGGCAGATATCGTTATCAAAACCAACCGAAAATTATGCACTGGAACTTAAGCAAACTCGGAGAGGCAATGATTTCATTATTTAGTGACGATGAAAAAGAAGCGGTTGAAATTGCACAATCGGTACTCGATCAGTTCCCTAAATTTTATAACCGCAAATGGTTTACGTTAATGGGTGAAAAAATCGGTATAGAAGATATTGACTATAACGATGAAAACGACCGAAAAATGATTATTGAATTTTTAAAGGAAATCGAACACAGACAACTCGACTATACAAATACGTTTAGACAACTCGCTTTAGGAACACTTGAATTTACACCAAATTATCGTGACCACGTCGTAGATTATGACTTAATGAAACAAAAAAATCCATCGTTTGTGCCGAGACATCATACTGTACAACAAGCGATAGAAGATGCAATAAATGGGGATTACAACAAAGTGCATGAAATGCTAAAGGCAAGTACAAAACCATATAATGACAACGTTCCAGAGTACTTAAAAGAGTCGAGAGGAAACGACTTTTATACGACATGTGGAACGTGAGAGGATATAGAACATAAACAAACACTCCTAAACTGGTCGTCCAATTTAGGAGTGTTATTTTATTCTTCACTATTTGTATTGTCGTAATACGGTGAGCGTTGAACTTTCTTTCTCACCCATAGTACAAAGTAGCCGATTGCGATGATTATTCCTAAATATCCATATAATGGATAGAATATGTTAATTAATGTAACGAAACCGATACGTGTTAAGAAGAATGATACGATCATTAATACGACTAGTAAAATGACGTATTGTTTACTTCTAAAACGTGTGAATCGAACGAGGACCGCATACATTAATGCAACGACTGTGTTGTAGATAAGTACGATAATGACGATCGAGTATATAGAACCAAAAGTTGGGTGTACAGCGTTTGCGACAACTAATGCTGGTACGTCTTTAGTTACTGCACTATCCATGTTCAGTAATAAGCTTCCGTTTACTAATAGAAGTAAAATTAAAACAAAGAAGCCACCGAGTAACGAACCTCTTTTTACTACTTCATATAATCTCGTGTCAGAACCCATAATCGTAATAAAACTAAATCCAACGCCGAACATTAATCCGGCATATACGATCGCATCAATCCACCAGTTGTTCCAAGGTGGTACTGTTGAGTCCGCATAAGTTGCACCTTCAGAAAGTGTCATATCTGCTGTTGAAAATGCGTAAATCGACATAATTGTTACCATAATTAAAAGAATCGGTGTCGCAATACCGAGTAAGTTAATGATTTTATCGAAATCTAACATTAACGTAATTGAGACGAGTACAATTAATACAATTGTACCGACCCATGTCGGCATACCAAAGCTTTCATTTAAGTTACTACCGCCACCAGCTAGCATAATAAAGCTCGTGACGAACATAAAGAATATGAGCAAATAGTCAAGTATACGTCCAAACACGTTACCGAATAATTTATTGAGTGGTAATTCGTGTGATTCAACGTCATATAAGTATCCGACTTTCGCTATTTGTCTAAAAATAAACGTCATAATTAAAACAGAAAAAATAATAGATATGAAACTCGCCATTCCATTATTTGTAAAAAACTGCATAATTTCTTGGCCAGTTGCAAATCCGGCACCGATTACGATACCACAATACGCAAAGGCAAACTTTAAAAGTTCCTTTATATTCAAAAAACCATCTCCTATACATGACAATTATATAATACGGATGAAATATGTAAAGTTTACAATGACTCTTATAGGGCTGTATTGATTATGAGGTGGTTTGTTTACACAAAAAAACCTATCCAAAACTTTGGATAGGTAATGATAACTATTCTCCACTATTTGTATTGTCGTAGTACGGAGAACGTTGTATTTTTTTTCTAACCCATAATACGAAGAATCCGAATCCGATAATGATACCGAGATAACCATATAATGGATAGAATATATTAATGAGTTCAACGAATCCGATGCGAGTAAATAAGAACGCAACGACCATTAAAACACTGAGTAGTACGACATACTTTTTACTTTTAGCTTCAGTGAATCTAACGAGTACTGCATACATGAGTGCCACTACCGTATTGTAAATAAGTACGATAATTACAATAGAGTAGATAGAACCAAATAGAGGATGCACTGCGTTTGCTACGACGAGTGCTGGAATATCTCTAGTTACAGCAATATCCATATTTAATAATAATCCACCATTTAATAGAAGCATTAAAATTAGAACGAATAGTCCACCGAGTAATGAACCTCTTTTAACAACTTCGTAAAGTCTCGTATCTGATCCCATAATCGTAATAAAACTATATCCAACGCCGTACATCAGTCCAGCGTAGACTGTTGCATCAATCCACCAAACATTCCAAGGTGGTACTGTAGAATCCGCATATTTCGCACCTTCTATTAATGAAAGGTCTGCATTGATAAATGCGAAAATTGTCATAAAGATAACCATAATTAAAAGAATTGGTGTTGCGATACCGAGTAAGTTTATGATTTTATCAAAATCTAACATCAGTGTAATAGACACTAATATAATCATAACGATCGATCCAACCCATACTGGCATACCGAAACTTTCGTTTAAGTTACTACCACCACCAGCAATCATGACAAAACATGTTACATACATAAAGAATATAAGTGCGTAATCTAAAAATTTTCCAAAATATTTACCGAATAATTTTATGAGTGGTAACTCATGTGACTCAACGTCATATAAATAACCAACTTTTGCTGATTGTCTAAATGCAAAAGTAACCATTAAAACAGCGAGCGTAATTGCTGCGAAACTCATTATTCCGTTATTAGTAAAGAACTGCATGATTTCTTGACCAGTCGCAAATCCAGCACCGATGACGATACCACAATATGCGAACGCGAATTTTAAGAGTTCTTTAATATTCAATGTATCATCTCCCTTTTATACATACATTTTTCGATTATACAGAACGTAGATTATATGTAAAGTAGGATATTACACTATACGTTAAATAAAACAACCATAATTTACATAGTGTAATTTTTCTCTGAAATTAGAAAAATGATAGCGCATTAATGTCAAATAAAAAGATAAACA
>NZ_CAVG010000115.1 GCF_000438455.1 Nosocomiicoccus massiliensis | reverse complement strand
GATGAATAAAACTCAATTTAGATTATTAAAAAAAAGATTCAGACAGTGATAGCGCACTGCTGAATCAAGAAAGGATAAATATATATGAGTACATTATACAACTTAACAGACGATTATGTAAGAGTTTTAGAAATGATTGATGAGGGTGTAGACGAAGCGGTAATTCGTGACACGTTAGAAAGTATCGATGAGGCCATTGAAGTCAAGGCTGACAGCTATTCTCACGTTATACGAGAAAAAGAAGGCATTAACGAAATAAGAAGAAAAGAAATCACAAGAATACAAGAGCTTATCAATCGTGATGACAAAGCAATTAAGTTGATGAAAGACAGTCTATACGAAGCGATGAAATACACTGGAAAGACGAAGTTTAAAACAGATTTAAACAGTTTCTGGGTGCAAAAGAATCCACCAACAATTGAAGTTACATCTGAAGAACATATACCTGAAGAATTCTTCAAGACTGAACGCAAATTACAAAGAAGAGATCTTATTAAGTATATGAAAGAGAACTCAATAGAAGGAGTAGAACTCAAACAGACGGAAGGCGTGAGAATTAGATGATAAAAGATAAATCAGAATCGATTAAACATATCAGTGAGGCAATGGCGAAGTTTCAAGGGGAAGTCACTCAACCGAAAAAAGATAAGACGAATCCTTTCTTTAAATCGAAATATGTACCATTAGAGAACGTTGTAGAGGTAATTACAGACGAAGCACCTAAACATGGTTTATCGTTTTTCCAGTCGCCCTGCAACGACGAACACGGACGTATTGGAATCTCAACATTAGTTACTCATCAGAGCGGTGAATTTATTGAATTTGAACCGTTGTTTATGAAAGCTGAGAAGAATAACGCACAAGGAAGCGGTGCTCTTATTACTTATTTAAGAAGATACACGTTATCGTCAATCTTTGGTATTACAAGCGATGAAGATGATGACGGAAACGCAACGAGCTCTCCAGCGAGACAAACGCCACAACTAGCAAATGAACAGCAACTAAAGACGTTAAAAGATGAGATAGAAGCATTTACGCAGAAGTTTGAACAAGCAACAGAAGAAACTGTATTAGATACGTTAGGCATTCAAAATATAAATCAATTAAACGTAAAGCAAGTAAATAACGCTGTTAGAACATTAAAAGAATGGAGTAAACAAAATGATTAATTCTGTAAATTTAACTGGAAGATTAACAAAGGATCCTGAACTAAGAGTAAGCCAGAATAATGTTGCAGTCGGCAACTTTACACTAGCCGTAAATAGAAGCTTTACAGACCAAAATGGCGAGAGACAAGCGGACTTCATTAACTGTGTGCTATTTAGAAAGACTGCAGAAATCGCAAAACAATATCTATCTAAAGGCTCACTGGTAGGAGTTACTGGAAGGCTGCAGACACGTAATTACGAGAATAAAGAAGGGCAACGTGTATATGTTACAGAAGTAGTAGTCGAAAACCTTGCGTTTCTAGAAACAAAAAGCGACAACAATCAACAATTTAACAATAACTATAATCAACAATCGAACGTTAGCGTAGGGCAGAATCCGTTTGGTAATCCTAAAAGTAATATCACTGATGAAGACCTGCCTTTCTAACAAAACATTAGTTAAGGAGGAGATAACCAGTGACAGGTTGGATAAGTCTACACAGAAAGATACAAGACCACGAAATATTCAACGAAAAGCGAGTGTATTCTAGGTTGGAAGCATGGATCTATTTCTTGCTGAACGCAAATCACAAAGAAGGTAAAAGTGTAAAGAACAGCAATGTAATAGTTGTTGAACGTGGTCAATTATTGACTAGTAAAAAGAAATTAAGAGACATTTTCGGGTGGAGTAACACGAAGCTTAACAAGTTCTTAGAAGTGTTGGAACTAGAACGAATGATACACACAAAAAGCACATCAAAATATACGGTCATAACCATTGAGAATTATGACTTTTATCAATCGGAAGAAGGTAGAAAACACTCAAATAAAACATCAAAAGAACATCAGAAACACATCAAAAACACATCAAAAACACATCAGAAACACACTAACAATAATGATAATAACGAATTAATAATAAATAACAATGAAAATAAGAGTGTCGGGGTTACTTCTGAAAATATCAACCCTGATTATTCTGAAATCGTAAAAGAATATAACAAGTTAGCATTTGGTCTTCCAACAGAAAGGACATATGAGCAAATAAATGAGTGGTTAAAGCTGCATAACAAAGAACTCATAATTCACGTTATGCAGTACGCTCATGATTTAGGTAAGCATAACCTGTCATACGTTAACGGAATATTAAGGAATGCTAAACAGAAGCAAATAGAAACAGTCGCAGACTTTGAAGCAGAGAACAACCGCTTCACCGCTTCAAAGAGTAATAACTCATATGCAAACAGCTTAGAAGCAAGAATAGCACGTGAGCAAGTTAAGCAAAAAGCAGAACGTGATAAGCAGAATATCAAGACGGTAATAGATCCGAATGAAGAATTGCCGTTCTAGGAGGATGTGCAGTGGAGCAATTAAATATGGATAAGTTAAAGGACAATCTGCAAATAGATAAATCAGAGGTACTTGAAAACTATATCTGTGGTCAATGTAATCGTCCAGTGACTAAAACTCGTATTACTTATAAAAACGGTAAGACATCAACGAAAGAAACCGGATGTGTATGTAGACATATTAAAGAAGCTGCAGAGGTTAAGAAGATGAAAGATATTAAAAAGTATCACACATCTAGTATCATGCCAAAGGATTACGAAGAAAAGAAAGTAAACGGCTATCAAGCAAACACAGATAGTCAAAAGCAAGCGAAAGAGTTAACAGTGAGCTTTATTATGAATGCTGAAGCGGTAATTGAAGCGGGTCAAGGAATCCTGTACAAAGGAACATTTGGGACTGGAAAGACACATCTCGCACTGGCAATTCGTAACTACTTAGCAGATAACAATTACAAAGTATTATTCGTGACGCTACCAGACTATCTAGAACGCATTAAAGAAGGCTACAACGGCGCGAAAGACAGCAGAGCGTTACAAATGTCTTATAACATTCAAACGCTCGCTAGAACGGCTGATTTGCTTATTTTAGATGATGTTGGGGCGAACAATATGACTAAGTGGGCGACAGAGCAGTTATTTCTACTTGTAAATGCACGTAAAGGTAAATCGACGATATATACAACTAATTTAAATACAGATGATTTTATCGGTGATAGAGATCTGCATCGGATATACTCACGCATGTTGGAGAGTAACCGTGAGATTGAAATATATGGGCAGGATAAACGTAAGAATATGAACGACTTTAAATTTTAGGATGGAGATAATATGAGGCGCTTAGAGATTAAACCGCAGTACACAAAAATAGCGACTCAAATCTTGTTTAGTGATAGACCAGTTACTAGACAAGATATCGAGTCGCTCGACTTATTCAACTCACATCATATAGACAATATGATGCAGTTGGAGGAGGGAGAATTATCGCTTCTGATACTAGATATTATAACACGTAAAACAGAAATATCATTTTAGAGGTGATTACTATCAGAAGATTAAGCAAGCACAAATATAACGCAAGGAAAATTGAAGTAGATGGTATTCGATTTGATTCGAAGGCTGAAGCGGATTACTACCTGTACTTGAAATATTTACAGTCGATTAACGAAGTGAGGTCGTTTTATCTACAACCTGTCATTAAACTATTACCAAGTTTTAAATATAACGGTAAGACTATTCGCAAGATGGATTACAGACTCGACTTTAAAGTTGAGTATATGGATGGAAAGGTTGAATACATCGATGTCAAAGGTATGGCCACGACAGATGCAAAAATGAAATTGAAGATTGCAAGGTACTTAAATCAAGATAAAACGATTAAATGGATCAGCAGGAGTTACAAACATGGAGATGACTTCGGTTGGGTGGAATATGACGAACTGCAACGTAAACGACGTTTAGAAAAGAGGAAACAACGTGTGGACTAGAATCCATAGTGAGACATTTTTGGAAGTTATTAACGGGGATGAAGTGACAGAAGTAAACTTAACAAAAGACGTATTAATGCAACGCTATAGATTTGCGAAAGAAGTTGTGAGAACACCTTCAGGATATGAATTTAAGTATCTGACATTAGATAAAAAGAAAGAGATAACTATGGAGCTAATACATGCACCGAAATATAAAAAAACGCACTGTTAAAAGTAGACACAATGAAGGCTTTGAAACGTGGGTGACAAGGATATATGCAAACTAAAAAACAAACAGATATATTTGATTACTTAAACGAACCGACAGATGACGAAGTAATCGACAATACGATAAGAATCTCTAAACCGCTTCAATTCGGCGAGTATAAACGCGAAGAAATACATTTTACATCACAAAAAGCTAGAGAGAAATACTTAAAGACGTTAGACATCGCAGTACATCGAAAATCAAAATTTAAAGATGGTTTAGAGTATATCGTGTTAAAAGGATAGGGGGGAATTAGAATGAGCATACCTACTGAGATAAAAGGAATTAAACTCACACCGACAGAAAGATACAAATTTGCAAAGAATAACTTAACACGATCTATAGTCAGCAAGCGAATATCTTACGGAATGAAAAGAGAAAACCTTTTTGAGCCACGCATGAATAATCGTAAATTAAAGTTAGACGGCAAAGAAGTAACTGACGACATGCTTAAATTAATTCATAAAAACGAGTTATCGATAGACCGTGTAAAAAATCGACTATACTACGGTTGGTCACTAGAACGGGCGATAAATACTCCAGTGAACAAGAGGAAAAGTCCTAACTACGAAGGTGACAAATACGAGCATGACGATACAGAACTGAAAAAGAAAATGAAGAAAAGTGAAATCATCGAAGTGATTGGACGTATTAAATACTTAAACAATCAACCAGATACGATAGTACCGTTTGTTATACCTTTAGGACTGAAGCGTAGAGCTAAAGAGTACGGCATAGATATTAGTACAGTTAAGGAGCTTGAGGTATGAAACAGAAATTCTTTGCTATATACAAGGGCGATGAGTTACTAATAATTGCCGACACAATAGAAGAATGTGCGGAATACTTAAACGTAAAAATAGAAACAGCGAGATTCATAAGCTACGCTGCGCATCACAAACGTACAAGTTTTAACACACTTAAAATATTTAGATATGAGGTGGATATAGCGTGACAAGGATTACACCAGTTAGAACAAACAGTCTAAACGGAGGCATACAAAAAATATATAAATTTGATAATGGTTATGGTGCTTCAGTTATAAAAAACGCTTACAGCTATGGGTGGGGAGATGATTTGTGGGAGCTCGCAGTCATAAAATTTAAAGACGCATTCGATTGGGAAATAGTTTACGACACTGAAATAACAGATGATGTAGTCGTATATTTAACTGAAGATGAAGTACAAGAAATATTGAAACGGATAAGGGAGATAGAAAAAAGATGAAACTACAATATAAATTATTAACAGCTACAGCAAAAGAGCCAACACGAGCACATTCAACGGATGCAGGCATTGATCTATTCACTGATGAGGAGTTTACCCTAGCATCACAAGAAAAGCGTGTGATTAAAACAGGTGTCGCAATTGATATACCAGAAGGTTATGTTGGGTTACTCACAGGTCGCAGTGGAATATCATCTAAGACCGACTTAGTCGTTACGCTAGGTATTATCGATAGTGGTTACCATGGGGATATAGGTATCAATGTGAAGAATGATTCGTTGTATCGTTCGTATACGATTAAACAACACATGAAGTTAGCACAGTTATTGATTGTACCAATAGTTACACCATACTTAACATTAGTTCAAGAGTTTGATGAAACGACAGAACGCAACACTAAAGGATTTGGGAGTAGCGGAGAATAGGAGTGTAGTTAATGTCGAAGATTAAACGGACGACACGTGAACACATAAAAGATTATTTATACAATTACGAATGGTTAGAAGAAGAGATTAAACTTATTAGAGAATCTATAATCACGCCATATATTGAAACAGATAATAATATCGGTGGTGGACAATCTAACATACCCGCTTCACCTGACGAAACAAAAGCGATTAAATTAGCAGATAACATAAGATTAACGCAACTCGAAAGAATGAAATGGGCAATTGACGATGTATACAAGCAAATGGACGATACGGGTAAAACGTTTATGAAACTATATTACAAAGAAAACTATCTAACAATAGATGGAGTTGCGATGGAAATAGGAGTGTCGCCTAGAACTGCTAAAAGATTAAATACTAAAATTATTATTGAGATTGCAGAAAGAGTCGGCTGGCACTAAGTTGGCACTTCTCGCACTTACTTTTAACGTATTATGATATTATAGAAAATTATTCTTTTAGGCTCCTTAAATAATTTTC
>NZ_CAVG010000114.1 GCF_000438455.1 Nosocomiicoccus massiliensis | reverse complement strand
GTGTCTTTTTTAATGCAGTTAAACTATAAAAAGCTAATAGCGTGAGAGTTGGTGGTAAATAAGATGAAACTAACAATTAAACAACAGAGATTCATCGAGTATGTTGATAATGAGAATAAAAAGAAGATTGATATTCATGATGTAAATGAAATGTTTAAAACAATCATTCTAAATCTTTTTAGAGCATATCTGACATCAGAAAAAGATGATGATCGAATAGAGGCTGCAAGTCTCATTAGTAGAATACATCCTAAGTACAGAAACAAAATTAAAATATGGGATGTGTTAGATGGTACAACATTAAGAGAAGACATCAAAGAATCTATAAGAATTAAGAATCGTACAAATATCCATTCACAAAAGAATAGACACGGTAATGGCGAGTTTGATTCAATGACTTATGAAGAGTGGGAGGAAACATTGGAACACTTTGGTCATGCTTGTGCTTATTGCGGAGCAAAAGGGAAAATGTCATTCGACCATGTGCATCCATTTTCAAAAGGCGGCGATTTTATCAAAGCGAATATCATTCCGGCATGTTTAAGTTGCAACTGTAGTAAACAAGCACACGACATAGGAGAATGGTATCAAAGTAAATCATTTTTTTGATGAAGAGAGATTAAATAAAATTAATAAGTTTGTCGAAAAGAATACTCATCTGACTATGTTTTGAGTGTTCTTTTTTATTCCGAACTTTTCCGAAAGGAGTGAGATGTGTGAAAAATAGAACGAAGAAAGAACGGCTCATAATGCTTGAATTAACAACAAACATGAACTATCAACAAATGGCCAAAGAGTTGAAAGTGTCGGAAAGAACGTTGTACAACTGGCGTAAAGACCCAGAATTTCAAACTTTTAAAGACAAGCTTGTGAGAGAACAGTTTTCTGATATGGCATCAAAAGCATTAAAAAGTATATTTGAGTTATCACAATATGCAAGCAGTGAGCTTGTAAGATATCAGGCATCTGCTGACCTTTTGGATAGGGCTGGATATAAACCAACTGATAAGCAAGATGTAAATGTGACAGGCTTGGTGAGTTTCCATGACGACATCGATTAAACTATCAGAGTTAATTCCAGAATCATTTCATGATTTGTGGAGATGGACGAGAGACCAAGATGTACTTCATATAGTTGCTAAAGGTGGACGCGGTTCAGGAAAGTCATCAGACATCAGTCACATCATTGTACAGTTAATTATGCGCTATGCAGTCAATGCTGTGTGTATTCGTAAGATAGATAATACACTCGCGACATCTGTGTTCGAACAAATTAAATGGGCAATCAATGAACAACAGGTCAGTCATCTGTTCAGTTATAAAACAAGTCCAATGGAAATCACATATGTTCCACGTGGCAACAAGATTGTATTCCGTGGAGCACAGAATCCAGAGCGGTTGAAATCACTAAAAGATAGCAAATTCCCGTTTGCAATTGGTTGGATAGAAGAAGAAGCCGAATTCAAAACAGAAGACGAAGTGACAATGATTACTAACTCATTACTTCGTGGAGAATTACCAAACGGACTGTTTTACAAATTCTTTCACTCATACAACCCACCCAAAAGAAAACAGCATTGGCTAAATAAAAAGTATGGAGTGAGTCATCACCCAAGAAACACAAAAGTCCATCATTCTACATATATGGACAATCCGTATATTTCAAAAGAGTTCATTTCTGAAGCGGAATCAACCAAAGAGAAAAACGAACTAAGATATCGTTGGGAATACCTAGGTGAAGCTATCGGTAGTGGTGTAGTTCCATTTGACAACTTAACGATTAGAAATATCACAGACGAAGAAATAGCTACATTTGATAATTATAGAAACGGTGTTGACTATGGATATGCAACTGATCCTTTAGCATTCGTTAAATGGCATTACGATAAAAAGAGAAGCACTATATACGCTGTAGATGAATTATATGGTGTGAAAATAAGTAATAGACAGTTCGCTAAATGGTTGCATGAGAATAACTATCAAAGTGATAGGATTGCAGCTGAATCAGCTGAACCTAAGTCAAATGCCGAATTACGGTCAGAACATGGTATCAACCATTTATATCCAGTTAAAAAAGGTCCAGATTCTGTTGAATACGGTGAGGAATGGCTGAATGATTTAACAGAGATAGTAATAGACCCCAAAAGAACGCCAAACATTGCGAAAGAATTTGAAACGATTGACTACAAGACTGACAGGGATGGTAACCCGCTTCCACGCTTGGAAGATAAACATAACCACACGATTGACGCCACACGCTATGCATTTGAAGAAGATATGCGTGGTAAAGACGTTGTAAAAATATTTAAAGGAGGATTGTAATGGAATTAATTATTCATCCTAGAAATGAAGAGCTAACAGGGGAAAAGTTAAGAGAATATTTAAATATATACTATACGAGACTCCCACGATATAAAAGGCTAATGAATATGTATCGCGGAGAGCATGAAATTCTTATACAAGATCCAAAACCAAATAACAAACCTGATAACCGTTTAGTTGTTAACTTTGCAAAATACATTGTTGACACATTGAACGGTTATTTTATTGGGAATCCGATTAAGACAGCTCATGAAGATGCGAGCATTTCAGATAAAATGAAAGAGATCGCTAAACGTAATAATCAGAATGATAACAACGCTGAGTTATCTAAGCTATGTAGTATCTATGGCCATGCATACGAATATCTTTATCAAGATGAAGATGCGAATACTCGTGTAACATATCTTAGTCCAGAAGAAGCATTTGTAATCTATGATGATACGATTCAACAAGATGTATTATTCGGTATATATCCAATGACAGACGAAGACAAGAAAGAGCATGGATACATTTATACTGATTACGGTAGACATTATTATTATTCAGATTCTAAAGGTCAACTATACATTGAAGATGAGTTTGAAGAACATTACTTTGGTGATGTTCCGATTATTGAATACATTGAGAACGCAGAGCGACAGGCAACATTTGAGAACGTTGAAACATTAATTAATGCTTATGACAAAGCTATTTCAGAAAAAGCGAATGATGTAGATTATTTTGCAGACGCTTATCTAGCTGTTCTTGGTGTTGAGCTAGATGACGAGACATTAGAGAACATTCGTAATAATAGAATTATAAACTTGAAAAGTTATGATCCAGGCGGTCAAAACGTTCACTTCTTAGACAAGCCTAATGCAGATACAACTCAAGAGAATTTAATCGAACGATTAGAGAAGTTAATATTTCAGATTAGCATGGTTTCTAATATTAACGATGAATCATTTGGTGCGTCATCAGGAATAGCGTTGCAGTATAAGTTACAATCGATGGAGAACTTGTCACTAATGAAAGAGCGTAAGTTCCAAGCGGGTATGATGAAGCGATTCAAGATGATATTTAACATACCTACTAACTTCCCACAGTCAAATAAAGATGATTATATTAACATTGACTTTTCATTCACTCGTAACATTCCTGCAAACGTTCTAGAAGAAGCGCAAACAGCACAAATGTTATCAGGTATCGTCAGTGATTATACTAAGCTTAATACTCTATCTATAGTGGATAACGTGCAAGACGAACTAGAACGTATTGAGAATCAAGAAGCTGACTCTGCATTTAATATCTTTGCTGAATTAAACAAACCACTGGTACAAGACGATGAGCAACTATTGGAATAAACGTGTTAAGGAGTATGTGAAGAGTCAAAATATCTCTGATGAAGAACTATCTAACCGCTTAATAAAGCATTATATTCGTACTTCAAATGAAATCAACAAACAGATTGGTGAATATTATCTTAAATACGGCGAAGATAACATCGTTGAATATAAGATGTTAATGGAAGACTTGAAAGACTATCCAGACGAGTTAAAGAAGCTTATCGAACGTACAGATGAGTTTATGAAAGA
>NZ_CAVG010000113.1 GCF_000438455.1 Nosocomiicoccus massiliensis | reverse complement strand
CTAAAGAGTTAGGGTTAGGTAAGTCGTTCTTATCAATTAATTCAGCTGTTGCTAGAAACACAATATATGATAAATGGGTAGATGGTCGAAACTTTAGTGATAGAATATGGGCCAATAAAGGTAAGTTAGTAAATCAGCTGCAAACAACTATTCGTGACGGCTTCATACGTGGAGATAACTATAATTCATTATCTGATTTGCTTGTTAAACGCTTAGACGTAGGCTTTAGCGACGCGAAACGGTTAATATGGACCGAATCATCATTTGTTATGAATCAAGCAAGTGCACAGCCTTATATTGACGCAGGACATACGGAATATAGAATCAATGCGATCATTGATAATAAGACTTCGAAAATATGTAGACATATGCATGATGAAGTATTCAAGTTTGAAGATAGAAAAGTAGGAATTAACTTTCCACCGTTTCATCCTTGGTGTCGTACAATGATTGTAGGTGTAAAAGCACCACGAACGTTAGACGACATTAAAGATACTTCAGAAGAACAACACGAAGTAACCGATATTCCAGTAAATTACCGCAAATTCAATAACGTTGATGACATTAAACGTTATTGGAAAGAGAAAAAAGGGTATAATGAATGGAAGGATAATCTTAGTGAGACAGATTTAAAAGCTATAAAAGAATACACTGGTACTCGATACGATTTAATGAACACTCTTTTGAGAGAAGGTCCTCAATCACAATTAGATAGAGGAATACCTCAGTACAGTATTGATAGGTACTTTAAGATGATTGAAAATACTAAAGAAGCCATTTCACATTATGAAACTGAGGATGACTTAAAAGTATTCCGTGGAATCAGAGGCTCACTACCGTTCACGGAAGAGCTAAAACCAGGAGACATAACAATAATAGATAAAGCTTTTATGAGCACGTCTCTCGATGAAGAAGTTACGAAAAAATTTATGGATGAAGAAGGTATATTATTTGAAATAGATATTCCTAAAGGTATTAAGACAGGGAGTTATATGGAGGACGTTGCTTATTTTGATAATGAACATGAGTTCTTGTTACAGCCGAATACTAAATTCAAAGTAAAAGATATTATAATTAAAGGGAGAAAAAGACGTATTAAGTTGGAGGTGTTTATTGATGACTAATATAGAAAAGTATATTATTAAACCGTTTGATGAAGCAACAGATGATGAAAAGAGATTAGTGGGACCGTCAATCTTTGGGAATAACTTGTTTTTGTATCCTGAAGAAGAACCCCTTATGTATAACTATCTTGATAGTCTAAACATCCCACACGAAGAACAGTATAGAGATGTAATTAAATTTGTTTTTTCAATTGTTCAACATGATAAGGATGGGAAGATAACTCTTGAAGAAGCATTAAGAGTTATTAAAGAAATTAGAGAAACAGGCGGAAAAGGGCCATACAAGATAAAAGATTAGCACTTAATCAAATTTGATTAGGTGCTATTTTTATGCCCAAAACATGCTTATGGCTTTAAACTGTGCAAGGAATACAGTCAAACAAGACTTTAAAAAGGAGAAAATAACTATGAAATTACCTTTAGATTTACAATTTTTTGCAGAAGTAGAAGATAAACAACCTGATGTAGAGAATGAAAAAACAGAGACTACTGAACAAAATGAAGAGTCTAAACGCAATGATAACGAAAAACTTTATACTCAAGATGAATTAGAACAAGCGATTAAATCTCGTATGGATCGTGAGACGAAAAAACGAGAAAAGGAAATTGCAGAAGCTGAAAAACTCGCAAAGATGAATGAAGCGGAAAAGCAAAAGTACGAATTTGAAAAGTTACAAGAAGAGAATGAACGATTAAAAGCCGAGCAAAACAGATGGACACTCGGTAAAGAGGCAACTGTAATGTTGTCAGAACATCAAATTCAAGCGACAGACGACATTTTAAATTTTGTAGTAGGAAAAGACGCTGAGGAAACATCAGAGCGTGTCAAGGCGTTTGCTAAGCTTGTAGAGGATACTTCAAATGCATTAGTTCAAGATAAATTGAAAGGTAATGCACCAGTTAGACAAAAGTCGTCACAACCTTTAACACGTGACGACATTATGAAAGTTAAAGATCCATCAGAACGAATTAAACTTATTCAAGAAAATTCACATTTATTTAAATAAGAAAGAAGGAATTTTAAATGCCAGAACAAAATTTATCAACTAATTTAGGAAAAGCACTATCAATTGATTTCGTAGAACAATTCGGTCAACGTATGAAGACTTTACAAGAATTACTTGGGATTCAACGTACACTGCCACTATCTGCAGGGACATTAATTAAAACATATACTTCATCAGTAACACTTTCAGGGGAAGAAGTAGCACCTGGAGCGTTAATTCCTTTATCTGAAGCCAAATTGGAAGAAGGTCCATCACATGAATTAACTTGGGATAAAAAGCGTAAAGCAGTAGCAATGGAAGATGTGCAAAAATACGGCTTTGAATCAGCTGTTAACTTAAGTGATGCAAAATTCTTAAACGAAGTACAAAAAGGAATTAGAACAAAATTACTAAAGCAACTTGCTACTGGTACAGGAAAAGCAGAAGGTGCTGGTTTACAGCAAGTTATGGCTAAAAACTGGGCGGCAGTAACAGCTGCATTCGATGAAGATGATGTAGAAATCGTTTCATTCATTAACCCATTTGATGCAGGAGAGTACTTAGCTCAGGCTAACGTAACAGTTCAAACTGCGTTCGGTATGACGTATCTCGAAGGGTTCTTAAACAACCGTGTTGTGTTTATGTCAGCAGATATTCCACAAGGTACGGTGTACACAACTGCAGCTAACAACTTAGTTGTAGCGTATGCTGATATGACGCAGGGAGCGATTGGTCAAGCGTTTGACTTCTCTAAAGACTCAACAGGTCTCATCGGAGTTACTCACGACATCAATAAACAACGCTTAACAGCAGAAACGATTACGGCTTACGGTGTAGATCTATTTGCTGAACGTTTAGATGGTGTCATTGTTGGAACAATTGCTGAGAGCGTATAAATTTAAAGGAGTGATAGACTATGTATCCAGTGATACAAAACTTCTCTGATTTAGATGACAACAATCGTATCTATATAGCAGGACGTGATAAATATCCACGTAAAGGATATAAGCCGACAAAAGAACGAATTAAAGTATTACAATCTAGTAAGAACAATCAAAAACGTCCAGTAATTGGCGATGAGATTAAGACGACAAAAAGTAAAAAGTAGGTGATTTAATGCTCGCACGAATTAAAATTAGAAAACCAAGCATTAACACTGATTTAGCGAGTGAGTTTTTAACTACTGCTAAGGATCGTATTTGTTTAAGAGTTGGAATCCCGCAAAATAAAACATTTCCATCTGAATTAGAGTCGATTGCTGTTGAAATAGTAACAGCAATGTATAACAGATGGGAAATGAATCAAGAAGGCATCGACACAGAACGTGTTGATGTCTTTTCTGTTAAGTTCATCGCAAACTTGCTAGATGAGTATAAAGAAGAATTAGACAACTATAAAAACAAACTTGATGATGATGAACTGGTCTCATCAGGAAAAGATAAGTTGCGATTTCTATGAAATTTTATGACTTAATTTTATACGGAAAAGTAAAAACAAGTGAAGATGAATTAGGGAATCCTATTTACAAACGTGATGAGGTTGCAATAAATAAGGGAGCTCTAACTCAGTGGACGAAAGAAGATGTTGACGTGTTAGGTAGACCCTACACCGAAAATAATCGGAAGTTGCTTACTCAAGCTAGTATCGAAGTACTATCTGCTTCAGATGAAGTCCATATCAATGGAGAGATGTACAAAATAGTGTCTATTGCACAAGATTTTATACGATGGAGACTCTGTCATATAAGGAAGTTAAATCATGTCGATTAAATATGAATTAGCAGGTGCTGAAACATTAATCAGTGCTTTACGTGCAAAAGGCAATACTAACTGGAAGCAAATAACAAATGATAATCTTCTTGAAATGAGAGATAGAGCAGTTGCCACAAGTAATCCTGGAATGGGAGGAACACCTGTCGATACATCAGAACTAAGGCAATCTGTCAGTGTAGATTTAGGTAGTGGTGTTGTAGGATACACTAAAGATTACGCCCCACACGTCGAGTTCGGGCATAGAGAATTCTTCTTTGGTATGCCTACAGGTGGTTTTGTTCCAGGGCAGTGGTTTTTAAAAACAAATTTAAACATTCAAACGAAACTATACCAACAAGATTTAGCGGATGAGATGAAGAAAGGAGATTGATTATGAGGAAGTTGTCACTCACTGATATTAAAAAAGTAATCAAGCATCTAATCGATGAGAATACAGACATTAAGTTTGTGGATCACGTAGAAGTGAATCAGCCCGCCCCCTTTTGTTATGTAGAGGTTGCGAATACGGTTCCTAAGAACACAAAAACTATGTTTGTAACAGTCTATAACTTACATCTTCGTCTCGTTTCTAAATCAGCAAACTCTTCTATTCAACATGACAACAATATCCAGCAGATAGAAGAAGCATTTACTAATCGTTTGATATTACCGGATACGCTAGATGCTTTTAACCAAACAGATACGAGTATCGTTGCAGATTATATAGATCCAAAGACAAATGAACGTAACGCAGTAATTGGCTTATCTCTTACTGTCGCTTACGGATTTAAAACAAAAAATTAAAAAAGGAATGATTTAAATGGCTTTTGAGGATAACTTATATTGCGATTTTTCAAATACAGCAACTAAAGCAGTAGCGGGGAAGGATATCTTGCTTGCTATTTTTGACAACACAGGAGAAGAACTTTTAGCTATTGCGGGACAACAAGGGTTAACAATTAACCGTTCAGCAGATTCGCTAGAAGTGTCAAACAAGAATACAGGTGGTTGGAAAGCAAAATTACCTGGTATGAAAGAATGGTCAATCGATAATGATGGTTTATATGTATCGTCAGATGAATCTCATAAAGAATTAGGTAAAGCATACGAAGAAGGGAATTTCGTATGTCTGAAAGTAGTTAACCAACGCGAGAAAAAAGCATTATTTGGTGGTTTAGCTATTGTTAGTGACTACTCACTAGAAGCACCATACGACGACGCTATGACTTATTCTATTAGTTTAGATGGTAACGGTGCACTCGTTGATTTATCGAACAAAAACGCTAATGAAATGCCTGAAAAAGGAATTGTAGGGGTGTAATAGATGTTAACTATTAAAGACACTAATTTAGATTTAAGATTAACTACCGGTAAAGTGAAGAACTTAGAACGATTATTAGATATTTCATTAATGAGTGAATTAAGAAAGTCTACAGGTATGCTTTCTTTTTCTTTACTTGAAGGCTTATTTTCAATTGGTTTAATTGATGTTCAGGAAGATAAACCAATTCATGGTAAAAAAAGCAACAGACCTATTAGAAGAAGCATTAAAAGAACATGGATACATGGAAGTTAATGCATTCTGCCTAACTTGTGTTGAGAGAGATTTAGGTTTTTTATTCCAGTAGAGTTAGTTGAATATGATTTTTTCGAAATGGGCGAAAGAAACCATGAGAAAGAAAAGCTTGCGAGACCTTTTACATATGAACAAGGTCTCGCTTTTTTTGTAGTAAATTTCAACTACTCAAAAGAAGAATATGATGCACTCACAGATAGAGAGAAATTATTTATATATAAAGCATATGAGACGAAAATTGTGTCTGAAACAACTCATATGAGAAATGCGGTTATGAATGCCGTAGCCAATGCCATGCGTAAAAAAGGCAAGAAACCATATGAGTTATTCACTAAAAAACAAGAAAAAGTAGATGTAGCGTTTACTGAGAATGCTTTAGAAGTTATTCAAGATATTGAATCGACTGAAGGTAAATCATGGGTTGATCTGATCTACGTTAAAAACGGAATGAGGAAACCAACTCAGAAAGGAGGATAATAAATGGCCAATTATACGTTAACCGCTCAATTAAGAGCTAATTCATCTGATTTTGAATCAGGTATGAAACGTGCTGAAGCATCTATCGCAAACTTACAAACTAAGTTCGAATCAAGCATGAACAAATTATCGAAAACAGGAGATAATATTAAAAATATAGGTAGTGGTCTCACTAACTGGATAACAAAACCAGCTTTAGGCGCAGCAACTGCTGTAGGTAGTATAGCTATTGCCGGAGGATTTAAGCGTTTAGTAGATATTGACACTGCTAGCGCGAAACTTAAAGGTCTGGGCTATACAGCGGAAGAAATTAGCGGTAAATCAGGAATAATGGACAACGCACTCGATTCCGTACGTGGTACAGCGTTTTCCATGGGCGACGCAGTAACGACAGCTGCAGGCGCAATTGCAGCAGGTGTAAAGCCGGGGAAAGAACTCACTCGATATTTATCACTTACAGGTGATACAGCTGCGATTGCAGGTGCTGGTATGAATGAAATTGGATCTATCATGAATAAAGTTACGACGTCTAATAAAGCGTATAACAACGAGCTTGGAATGTTATCTGATAGAGGGTTACCTGTATACCAATGGCTAGCTGAAGCGGCTGGAGTTACAACAGATGAAATAACTAAAATGGCATCTGAAGGTAAAATTTCGTCAGAAATGTTATTAAATGCAATTGAAACGAATATCGGTGGAGCGGCGCAAATCATGGGGATGGAGTCATTTAGCGCTGCGATTGCTAACACATGGGCGGCAGTCTCAAGACTAGGTGCTGCTTTCCTAGATGGGGGTAATGATGTGGATGGATTTTTCACTAAATTAAAACCGCTCATTGGTGGTGTAGCAAAGTTAGATGAGAACGGTAATATCTTAAGAGATACCAACGGTAAAATCATTATGGAGTCCGAAGGGTTAATTCAAAAGATAGATAAACTGGCACCGAAGGCAACCGAACTCGGTAACAAATTCGCTGATGGTTTTCAGAAAATACTGGATTTTGTATCCGAAACTAAAGCGAAGTTTGACGGGTTATCTGCACCAGTTCAGGACTTTATCCTAAAAGCAACAGCAATTGGAACTGCGGTAGCAGTAGGGATAGGTCCAGCATTAAAAGTAATTGGATCATTATTAAGTTATGCGAAGTTTCTAACGCCTGTGTTTACAGCTTTAACGGGGCCGATAGGAATAGCTGTTGGAGTAGTTGCTCTGTTAGCAGGCGGTTTTATGTTGGCATGGAAACATTCTGAGACATTTAGAAATGGTGTAATGGGGCTAATAGATACTTTTCAGAATGTCTTTTCGTCTGTAGGGGCGGTCGTATTGCCTCTTTTACAGCAAATAGGACAATATTTTGTACAACTAGGTAAAAGTATCGTGGAATCAGTCGCACCTCATTTAGATACATTATCAATGGCATTTACAAGTTTTATTGGTAATATTACGCCGATTATTATGTCTATAGTTGCAAATGTAATACCTATTTTCACTCAACTAGGATCAGCAATTATGAGCATTGCTCAGGCAGTGTTACCTGTATTAATGAGTATGTTTGTACAATTGATACCGATTGTTCTTAGCTTGGTTGAAACTATATTTATGATTATAGGTGCAATGATGCCTACTATTTCTATGTTGGTTGGTGCAATCGTACCAGTGATAGTTACAATAGTGGGACTTCTTA
>NZ_CAVG010000112.1 GCF_000438455.1 Nosocomiicoccus massiliensis | reverse complement strand
TACTAATATCAACTTTAATGTTAGTGATTACTCCAATTGTAGGATTCGTATTGACGATTATCTCAAGCATAATTTCTATTATAAAAACGGTAGTCGGTGCAGTTACGTCGGTATTTAATACAGTGTTTTCAATTGTAAGTAATATATTTTCTAGTATTGGAGCATTCATTGCTAATACTATATCAACAGCTATTTCGGTCATCAGTACTATTACCGGTCATGTTTCATCTATATTCAATACAGTGTATCAGATTATTTCGGGTGTATTCGATAACGTTGCATCTAAAATTCAAACTGTAATGGCTGCAATACAAGGAGCATGGAGTGGTCTCACAGCCTTTACTGCAGGTGTATTTGATGGTGTTTATTCAGCTGTGCAAAGTCTTGTGTCACGAGTAACGAGTCTAGTTAACTCTGTTATAGGAGGAATTAACAGTGCTATTGGGATTATTAACAAGATTCCAGGAGTATCAATAGGATCTATTCCTTATCTGTATCGTGGAACAGATAACTGGAAGGGTGGCGCTGCTCGAATGAACGAAGGTGGACGTGGTGAGATAGTTATCTTACCTTCAGGATCGCAAGTGATTCCGCATGATGTATCCATGAAGTATGCGAAAGAGAGTGCGAGAAACATGATGCAGAATAGAGAAACTAGAGGAGACTTTGGAACTCAAGCAGTTCAACATGAATTAAAAGTAAGAGTAGTACCAGATGCAGACTGGATTCGTGGATATATTGATGAACAAAATGCGATTGAAGCAACATTACAATTCTAGGAGGTACTTAAATTGGATTTAGAAATTATTAAAGATAATAAAAGCTATCTACTGTCTGATTATGATATCCATGTACAAGATATCCGAGTATCTTCTATACCACTGATAACTAACAGACAAGAAATAGAAGGTTTCCCTGGAAGTTTAGATTACGGATCATACTACGGTGACAGACCTATCACCGTAGATTTTTATATTAAAGCGAGAGATGACCATGACTACCCACATTTACGAGATTTATTATTCGAGTTACTTGTAGACACAAATCCATACTATATCAGAGAGGTAAGAACTACTGGTGAGTATGAAGATGATAGTTACTGTAATCAGAAGAAAGTAGAATCTTATGTCAATGGAAAACAATATCATGTTGCAGTTAATAACACGATTGATTTAGATCAAGTTATGAAAGTAGGATTTGGAACAATAGAGTGTTTGACATCAGGTCTACCATTCGCTGAATCAATCTACACCACAAAAGAACTGAATGACAGTGGTTATGATGCGTTAGTAGAGAAATACGGACTGGTTGATAGCATCAACTCGGATAATACGAAGTATAAGTTTACTGAACGTAATTTTAGTATTTGGAACGCAGGGAACGTCACTGTAGAGCCAGAAACGATGTACTTGAAGATTACTGCTACTGGTACGAACGGTAAGCTAGAGATACGTAATAAGACTACAGGCGACACGTTTAAAGTCAATGCTAGTTTTGGTGGCACGTTAATAGTAGACGGAATGAATACTCAATTAAAAGGCGCTAACGTGTTTAGAGATACGAATAAACGATATATCCGTTTAGCGAGTGGTAAAAACGAGTTCGAAATCATTGGACAGTTTACCGATATAACAATAGATTTTAGATTTTATTATAAATAAAGGAAGTGGTAATGTGGCTAGAAAAGAAATAGGTAGTATTTTTGACAGAAATAATAGAAACGCTATGAATGATAACTTTGAATATTTATTTGAAGGCAGTAAAAGAATCAATGTATTAAGTGATAAGGCTGACAGTGTTTTAAACGAAGCTAAAAAAACAAATGACATGAACAAAAATGTGCAACAACAAATCAACACATTGATTGCCGAAAACGGGACAAGTGATGCAGAGGTTTTGCAAGCAAGGATTGATGCAGAAGGAAATGAGTATCCTGTTTTGAAAGATAGGTTAGATGAAAGTGATGCGCAGTTGGCGGATATAGGTCAACAGAAAGCCGATAAAACATATGTCGACACTAAGCTAAGTGATATTAGTGTGCTGCAAATCAATAAGAATAAAGGATTAATTGACCAAACTTTCTTGTCTGACGAACTTAAACAACAAATGGCAGGAACAACACCAATTAATGCTGTGCCAGGAAAAGGGAGTCTCACAAAGGATCGGTTTTCAAAAAATGCCATTTCGCAAGAGCAGACGAGTTTCTTATTAAAAGGCAAAAATCTATACAACAGAGACGATGTGTTCTTAGGCTATGCTTTAAGTACCAGTACAGGCGATTTGTTTTCATCTGCAAGCTATTTAGCGACTGATTTTATTGGGGTTAAAGCGAGTACAACTTATTATCGAAATCGTCCGAGTAACGTAGTATTTTATGACGCAGCATTTACCCGCATTTCAGGAATCACCGAAAATTCAGGCAGCTTCACCACTCCAGCAAATTGTGTATATATCCGGTTAAGTATGGGTGTAGGTTATCGTGGAACAATGCAAGTTGAAGAAGGGACACAAGCTACTGAAATTGAAAATTTCCACCTTCATTTTGAATCATTAAGATTAAAGGAAGGTAACTTTCAAAAAGGAATTGTTCCTGTAAATTCTTTAAAAGACATCGTATTAGGTAAAAACTTATTCAATAAAAATGATGTGACCGCTGGATCAGTTAGTATGTCAACCGGAATTGTTGATAGTGGATTACCGGGAGTTATAAGTAGTTTTATCGACATAGAGCCAAGTACAAATTATTCTAAGAACATCGCTACTAACTTTGCTTTTTATGATGCAAATAAAGTATTTATAGCTGGTCAATTCGACAGTACGATGAAGACATTTACTTCCCCGAGCAATGCAAAATATATTCGGATTAGCACGGTAAAAAAAAGTAATTTAGGTAAATTACAGCTGGAAAAAGGTAGCGTTGTCACCCCTTACGAACCTTATGGTTATAGGATTAACGGACTGCTTTATCAGTCCGATATTGAGAAATTAAAAAAATCTCAAAAGTATCCCGTTCCCTCCAAAGTAGAAGGCTTTACCCATTTACCCGGAGGCTTTACGCATGTATTTGGCGATATAGACAAAGACGGTAACATTTGGGCTGTTGCTTGGGAGAATCGCATTAGGAAATCCACTAATGGAATTGGCTTTAAAGATGTGTTAGATGCTAAATCCTTTTTGAATACGGGTGAAACAATCTCACTCTACGCTTTTATGGTTACAGACACAGGTCGAATTGTTTGTGGAACTAATCAAGGCAGGGTGTTAGTTAGTGATGAGGAACAAACGAAACTAACAGAAGCATTTAGATTTGAGAATGGATTTACTCAAAATTCGTGGGGTTATGATAAAAAAGGGCGCTATATCTTAATGGCGACATACTCACTAACTAAAAACGCTACAAGTCAAGGACGAGAATTATATTTATCAAAAGACTTCGGTGCAACTTGGAAAAGGATTTTTTATAAACCTATTGAGGATATGATTGATCACACTAATTATCATATCCACGATGTTGCGTACGACCAATATTCCGATTGTATTTTAGTATCAATCGGGGATGAAGCTAACAGGCAAATTCATTATTCTTACGATTACGGTGAAACGTGGAATAACATGTTTGATGAATCTGTTTACAATGCGAGTAATATGGCACCGATTCATCCAACGTCAATTGTTGTGTTTCCTGATGGGTACGCATTTGGTTCAGACGAACTGCCGGAAGGTATTTCGTGGTGGAATCGTCCAAAAGGTGTGTCAAAACCTCAAATCAAGTGGGAAGATTGCGAGTACAAAGTGACGTTCAATGAAGATAAAACTTTAATTGGTACATTTGCTCAAAAAGGAGATATGCTTCATACAGAAAGCGGTATTTACGGAATCATGCCATTTAGAAATCACAATACTACTACAGAAGGTCATGCCAGATTATTTGTAACGGGTGATGGCGGAAAGACTTGGCATGAAATCTTCAAAGATGCTGTATGGACTCCGTCGCAAAAGGGATTCTTCAATGCTCGTATGAGAAAAGAAGGAGATGGAATCTACATCTACTCTGCTTACTCTAAAGAGGGCAATGTTTTCTTATGGAGAGCCAAGCTTCCTAATTTTATTGAGAATTAACTCACTTTACAAAAATAGATGGCCGCCCCATAAAGAGTAGCCATCTATTTATATTTATTAAATTGTTTTGGTATTTCTGAAAGAAGGGTTGATCAAAATAATAACAACTAACGCCCAAAAGAACGGTGACATCCAAACAGTTGAAGAAATCATTAGTCTGGGCAATGAAAGGGAAAACAAGAGTACCGCTAATATTAATAAATTATTTTGTTCAGTAGTTAAAAATTTATAAACACAAATTAAACAAAAGATGAATAATACAGCTGTTATAAGCACCCCTTGATCGGTTAATGATTCTAAAAATAAGTTATGTGGATATTGTCCATTATGGAGGCTGGCGAAATGTCCAATCCCGTTCCCAAAGATAGGAGCTTTATTAAATAGGATCATGGCGCTCTCATAAAGAGATGTTCTCCCTGAACTAAAGTCTTCTAAAGTCAGAGAGCTTATGGATTTAGATAAAAAATTCACGGAAATATTATTTTCCGCTAAAAAATTGTACACGTAAATTAGTACAGTCTGTAGGTTTGCAAATAAATATACTCCCAAAAGAGTCATAACCCCGAAAGAAAAGAGGCGATAAGGAGTTCTTTTAATTTTCCTAATAAAAAACAAAGTAAACAAAAGTATTAAGGCTAATAAAGCGCCTCTGTTATAGCTTATAAAAATCATGAAGTACAGTTCTATTAGGACTGCGAAAA
>NZ_CAVG010000111.1 GCF_000438455.1 Nosocomiicoccus massiliensis | reverse complement strand
TTAATTATATTAACGGTCTTAAATACTTTGTGAACGTTAATCTGGAATTGCAGCATATAACTGCCTAAATAAAAAGCAACTAAAATAAATTAAATACTGAAAGCCATATGTGGTATCGGTTAGTCTAAGAAATGACAAACCAAATAAAACAACAATCATTATGTACAAAAAATGTATCTGATATTAAATTTAAAATTATTCACTATCACTGTACAGGCGATTATTGCCAGATAATAGAATACCAAAATGTTTTGAAAAGGAAATAAGTAATTGAAAATCTTAATAATCATATCTGCGCTTATAAATAAGCCGAATAACAATCCGTTACGATTGTAGCTTTTCGAAATAATTTGTTGATTCAAATTTTTACCTCCTATCTTTTTTTATATTTACACAATTGGAAATACAAAGCAACTACACCTATGAAAAAAGGTAGGAACAAACTGCGAACTAATGTACTTTTAAAAATAATATGTTATGTTTAAAATTTATTTATACGACTAAACTAATGTAATTTCAAAGCGAGGTGAACCACTATACTCACAGTAACATCACATTCGCATATTATCAACATTAAATTATAAAGGAGTGATAAATATTTTAACAATACGTGACCACAATAAAAACGAATATCCGCTCCTAGCGGTTAAAACAATCAACGAAGAATTAAATGGTAACCACGACATTGAATTAAAAGTCCCACAACAAAGAAACAATAACTTAGACTTAAAACAGATTGATAAACTGTGGGAAATTAATTATAAAACGGTTGATTATAAAATAATGTATATCAAGCAAATTACTAAAGGGGATAGCTTTTATTTAGATATAAGGGCTACACCTCTTTTTTATTTTGATATGGATAAGCAAATTATCCACGAAGATAAAGACGGTCACTATACTGGAAAGAACGCTTTTGACATTGTGTTTAACAGTAGTGGTTATCAGTATGTGTTAGTTGATTTTGTGAATGCTATACAGATTGAGGGCTTTGGTAAAGGCGAAACTCGCTTAGAAATGTTTAAGCGATTGATAGATCGCTTTAGTTTAGAATTTTACATCGTTGGTAAGACGGTCTATCTAAAGAAATTAATCGGTAATGATACGAACTTTTTATATAAATATAAACTCAATGCGAGTAACGTATCAAAGAGTATTGATGCGAGTGGTTTTGTCACACACATTAAAGGTTTTGGTAACTTCGGTAATGAATCAAGTGAAGATGCTGCGGATAATGATGATTACTTTACGAACGCTAAATTAAGACGTGAATACACATCTCCATTAGCTGAAATCGTAGGTGTGTACGAGGGCAAACCAATCGTTGACGGTCGTGTAACAGATAAAAACACTTTAGATAAGATGATGACTGAAGCCGTTGAAAAGTCGTTGGAAATATCCATTGAGGGTAATTTGCATGACGTTAGAAGCATTTATAAAGAAGCAGTACCTTTAATTGGCGATAGAGTGTTTCTAATTGACGAACGAATTAATCTCGAACAAGAAATCAGAATACAATCGCTAAAACAAACGTATGATGTGAACGATAAGTTAGTAAATTGTGAAGTTACATTCGGTAGTGAAAGCATTAGAAGTCGCTATAAATCAAATTTACAATCAGTTGCGAAAGACTTTAACTCGTTACTAAAAGGCGAAACTAAATTACCTTTATGGAGTTTAGATGAAGTGGCTCGTGGCATGATTACTAAAATTCATGCAAGTGAGAACGAGTTGAGATACGGAGACTTCGGTATTCAAGCGATAGATAAAAACAATCCAAACAACGTATTCGGACTGAACTCACAGGGCTGGTATATATCGACTGACGGTGGTGCGACTGCGAGAACGATAGCGACTGCAGAGGGAATAGTGGCTGATGCGATAACTACTGGAACGTTACGAGCAATTACTGTAGATGGTGTTGAAATATATGGGAGTAAGATTTATGGTACTGAAATACTCGGTAGTACAATCACTGGTGGAACAATTTATACAGATGCAGATAATGATCATTACATTTCTTTAAAAGGCAGTGAACTTATCTCACGTGGTATTCAAACTAGGAAATGGTTTGGCACAACATCTAATGACCACATGAGAGCAATGATTTATGACGGACAGTTTAGAGTTCGTAATGATGATAAGAAATGGTCTGTATATCTGTCAGATATGGGATTGTCTACGCAATGGGACGGGTCTGGAGATTATATCAAAGAAGGAGTTTCTGGTGCTATTGAGTTTCATAGCAGACGATACTCAGATGGAGACTATTCAGGAGTAACAATGTACTCAGACGCAAGAATCGCCCTAGAAACTAACGGTGGTCGTATCTACCTCAACCCTAAAGGAGCGCATGTACACGTGGCAGATGCTAGAGATAACTATTACGGTATTAGTGCTTCGACATTTAGTCAATCGTCTGAACGAGAGTTGAAAAGAGATATCAAAGACTTTGAAGGAAATGCTTCGGCTATTATCAGAGACTTACTAATCAGAGAATACAAACGACTAACAGGCGGAGAAGAAACTACGTTTGACCAATGGCAAATCGGATTAATAGTCGACGAAGCACCTAGGGAAGTTTTAGCAAATGGAAGAAGCATTGATATTTATAGCTATGTAAACGTGATAGCTAAGTCGATACAAGAAATACTACCTAGATTAGATAAACTAGAGGAGATGAGTGTTTAATGGAACATAAATTATCTACCGAAGAACAAGTATTAATCGCTAACTATCGTCAGTTATGCGATGAGAAGTTACAGTTACAAATCGAACTTAATAAGGTCGCACAAGAACGTGACCATTATAAGTCGGAGTTAGAAAAAGTATCAGAGAAGCCTGCGGAATAGTCCGTAAGGCTTTTTATTTTTTTAAAAGGAGTGAGTTTAATGTGCATGAGCTAGAAACACAGAAAGACGTGCTTTACTGGTTTGTGATAGTGGTAGTACCGATATTAATCGGTGTTTTTGGTCTTTACTATAAACAGACGAAAGACAAAGAGCGTGCAGAAAATAGACTTACTAAAATCGAAAGTCAACAAGACCAAAATACAAAGTCGATCGAGAAGATTGAACAAGAGCAATTTATCGTGCGAGAAGATTTGAAAACTTTGAAAGCCATTAACGATAAGCAGGATATGTTATTTGACATGTTGAAAGAAGTAAAAGAAGAGTTGAAGAAGAGGTGAATATAATGAGAATGGCAATTGTTAGACTAGTTGTAATGCTAATATTAATTATTAATCAAATTTTAATCGGTAAAGGCTGGACACCGTTACCATACGACGAAGAACAAATATATGAATTTGTGAACGGACTAGCACTTGTAGCAGTTAGTATATGGGCATGGTGGAAGAACAACAGCATTACGAAAGAAGCACAGAAAGCAGATAAAGTATTAGCGTATGAAAAGAAACGAAATAAAGCTGCACGACAATGATCGTGTGGCTATTTTTTATGCAAAAAATTAAGGAGTAGATAAGTATGGCACAAGAAAAAGTGGACTTTGAAAAAGCATTAGAAATTAATGGTGGAGGAATTGGCGAAGATATTAAACCACCAAAAGAAGTAGAAAAAGCAGACGATAGTCAATTCAAAGGATTTAAGGAGAGTGGCAAATAATGGCTTACGAAATTGTAGATATGTATCTACCTTCATCTAAATATCCAATTAAAGCACCATACGCAATGAAACCTGAATATGTAACAGTTCACAACACAGGGAATACTGCTTCAGCTAGAAATGAAGCAACTTATCACAATAACAATAATAATCAAGTCAGCTACCACGTAGCTATTGACGACAAAGAAGCAATTCAATTAATTCCATTTAATCGAAACAGTTGGCATGCAGGAGATGGTGCGAACGGTACAGGTAACCGCAAGTCAATCGGTATTGAAATCTGTTACAGTATGGATAACGGTTATAGTGGTGCTAAATCTGCTCGTTATAAAAAAGCAGAAGATAATGCAGCACTATATATCGCTCATGTGCTTAAACAGTATGGTTGGGGTATTGACAGACTTAAACGTCACTATGACTGGTCAGGCAAAGACTGTCCGCACAAAATGCACGCTACTAATAGTTACCAAGCGTTTAGACGTAAAGTACAACGATATTTAGATCAATTAAATGGTAAGAAAGTTACTAAGGCTAAATCTAAATCTAAAACAATCTCACAGTTAGCAGATGAAGTATTAGCTGGAAAGCATGGTAATGGAGATGCACGTAAACGTTCATTAGGTAGTAACTATGCTAAAGTTCAGGCAGAAATCAATAGAAGATTCGGTGTGAAATCAGCACCGAAGAAAAAATCAACCGCAACAATCGTGAACGACGTTCTGGCTGGTAAATGGGGTAACGGTCAAGATAGATTTAATAGATTGAAAAGAGCAGGCTACGATCCAAACGTAATTCAACGTGAAGTGAATAAGAGATATTAAAAAAGGGAGTGCTATTGCTCCCTGTTTTTTGTGTCAAAAAACACAATACTTAGTTAAATGATGTAGTATACTAATGGTTAAAAATAAATCTTGTTAAATGTTATAATGAAGTGAAATTATTAAACATTTT
>NZ_CAVG010000110.1 GCF_000438455.1 Nosocomiicoccus massiliensis | reverse complement strand
AGTTACCTAAACAAGTTGATGATAAAGTGTTAGATGTTTCTAGTAATGCAATTAATAAAGCATTTAGAAGAGCATTAAAAAAGTGTGGCATAGAGGTAGATTGAAATGCCTACTCACTACGACACACTCACTGTAGTTATTTATTATCTAAAGGTTTACCAATTGAATATATCTCACACCGTTTAGGACATGCTAATATATCAATTACATTTGAGGTTTATTCACACTTACTATCTTCAGAAAAATCTAAACATGGAGATGAAGTTAGAAAACTTTTTTAATGTTTGGCTCGTGCCAATTTCGTGCCAAAATTAATTCGTTTAGATGATAACTGATGCAAACAAAACGTTGATAAATCAAGCTTTTACCTTTAGATGATAACAATAAAAACGGGCACGGAGAGATTCGAACCCTCGCGCCGGGATGAACCGACCTACACCCTTAGCAGGGGCGCCTCTTCAGCCACTTGAGTACGTGCCCAAAATAAAAATGGCTCCGCAGGTAAGATTCGAACTTACGACCGATCGGTTAACAGCCGATAGCTCTACCACTGAGCTACTGCGGAATATTTAATTAATCAACATGTTCTATTATAGCAACTCTGTAAAATATTTCAATGATATTTTATAAAAAAATATGAATTAAATAAAAAAAGCAACGCAGATTTTATTTTCTGCATTGCTTAAAAATTTATTAGTTTTGCGAACAACTTCGAAATGAAAATGTAATCGGGGGGCGATTTGTTCATTTCATGATTTTATAATAGCACCCATTTAAAAATAAAACAAGTCTAATTGAGAAAACAATTCGATTTTCTCAATTAGACGTTCATAATTTAGACATAATTAGAAAGTTATTGCTTATCTCCACATACCGACTTTCTTTCTTTTCGCTTCTTCTTCAGCTTGACGCATTTTATTTTCGTACGTTGTATTTGGCGGATATACGTACTTTACTTCTGCAAGCCCTTCTTTTACAAGCTGTTCGTTGACCATTATGTCATCCGCAAATACATATACTAAATATCTACCATAATTATCTGTTTGTGACTGATCAAACATAACATATATATGTTCTGCATTATTAAGTAAATCCTCTACTCTATGTAACGCTTCTTTTGCGAATGGCTCGTCTTTCTCACCAGATTTTCGTCCTATTTCAGGAGTATCAATTAGTAAATATCTAAAAGAATAACTTTCATCATTAAAGAAAAACCGAGTCGTATCTCCATCTATATGAAAATCAACTGTCACTTCGTATTTTACGAGACTTTCAGCATCATTTATATCTACACCAGTTTCGACAATTTTTGGATTCTCACTGACGAAATATAATACTATTAAAAACAGAAAGACAATCAGTAAACCAGGTAAACTTAATTTGCGAAACTTTTTAAAAGGATCTTTACCTGGTTTATATAGGTCGTTCACGTTAAATTTCTTGTTCATAAAACCATCCTTCATTTATGCTATTACAATTATACAAGAAATTATATAGAGATACATTTTATTTTTTAAAATTGATAAAAAGCTCTTGAAATTATTAATATCATTGTGTAGAATACTATCTAGACGTTAAAAATTCATATTAACGCGGGATGGAGCAGTTGGTAGCTCGTCGGGCTCATAACCCGGAGGTCAGTGGTTCAAATCCACTTCCCGCAATTTTTTAATGGGGTCCCGTGGTGTAGCGGTTAACATGCCTGCCTGTCACGCAGGAGATCGCGGGTTCGATTCCCGTCGGGACCGCCATTTATATTTTTAAGGTTCTGTAGCTCAGTTGGTAGAGCATCTGACTGAAGATCAGAGTGTCGGCGGTTCGATTCCGTCCAGAACCACCATGGCGATTGTGGCGAAGTGGTTAACGCACCGGATTGTGGCTCCGGCATTCGTGGGTTCGATTCCCATCAGTCGCCCTTCATTTGCGGGTGTAGTTTAGTGGTAAAACCTCAGACTTCCAATCTGATGTCGGGAGTTCGATTCTCCTCACCCGCTCCATTATTATTCCGCAGTAGCTCAGTGGTAGAGCTATCGGCTGTTAACCGATCGGTCGTAAGTTCGAATCTTACCTGCGGAGCTTTGGCCCCTTGGTCAAGCGGTTAAGACACCGCCCTTTCACGGCGGTAACACGGGTTCGAGTCCCGTAGGGGTCATATCAAAAGGTTGTTCATTCGAACAGCCTTTTATTTTTATAATTTAATAAGTTTGGGTAGGTGGCCGAGCGGCTGAAGGCGCACGCCTGGAACGCGTGTAAACGGCAACCCCGTTTCAAGGGTTCAAATCCCTTTCTACCCGTTAAATAGACGAGTACTGCTTTTATTACTCGTCTTTTTTTGTAGGTGTGTATGTAGTTTTTTATCTTCTTATTAACAAAAAGTCGAATTTTTTGATGAAATTTGTTAGATAAATTC
>NZ_CAVG010000109.1 GCF_000438455.1 Nosocomiicoccus massiliensis | reverse complement strand
GAATTCCGAAAATCTGTTAATTATATCAGGATATCTAACAGAATCACTAAATTTTTGTTAAATATAATTCGATGAATGTTATTTAATACACTTTAACAGTGATAATATCCTTATATATCCTCTCAACCATATCCATTCAACTTCTCATTTACAAAAACCCAATAATTCATCCAAAATCTGTTAAATAAATCGAAACATCACAAACAACTAGTTTTTAAAGATGAAAAAACACCTCCTAACTCTCAGTTAGAAGGTGTTTCATCGTTTTATGCTTCACAGTTGATACAAATTTTGCTTAAGTTAAATTGCTGTGCTGCATTTGTACCATGTTGATAGTATAGTGATTTGATACCGTTCGCCCAAGCGAATAAGTGCAGTTCGTTTAACTCTTCTGCTGTAATGTGGCTTGGGTTTACCATGATGTTTAATGATTGACCTTGGTCGATGAATTGCTGTCTTGTTGATGCTTGTTCGATTACGTTGTATTGGTTTAATTCACCAAACGTTTTAAATACTTCTTTTTCTCTTGCTGATAAAAAGTCTAAGTGCTGAACTGATCCGTCGTTGTCACGAATTGACTTTAGAATCTCTTCAGTGTTTTTACCTTTTTCTTCTAATAATTCTCTTAAGTACGGGTTAATCATTGTCTTTTTAACTTTTGCAGTGTCGACTACGAAGTAGTTTGACATGAACGGTTCAATCGATTTAGATACTTGTCCTAAAATGAATGAACTTGACGTTGTTGGTGCGACCGCAAGTAGCGTTGTGTTACGTCTACCGTATCCTTTTAGTACTTCTGGTTCACCGAATTTTTCTGCGAGTTCTTCACTTGCTTTATACGCACGCTTTCTCATAAGTGAGAAGATTTGTGAGTTAATTTTGTTTGCTTCGATACTTTCAAATGGAATCATGTTCGCTTGTAAATATGAATGCCATCCAAGTACTCCAAGGCCTAATGCACGGTTTTCAACCGCGAATTTATAAGCACGTTTCATATGTTTAAATGCTTCACGGAGTTCTGCGTCTTCAGAATCTCTCATAGATTCTAAATCAGCAATAAATTCACTCATGACTGCATCTAAGAAGTAGATCATCGTTTCTACTGCATCTGTGTCTTTCCAATCGTCATAACGTTCAATATTCATTGAAGATAAATTACATACGAATGACCAGTCTTCTTTATTTGGCAACATAATTTCTGAACAAAGGTTTGAGTTGTTAATTGTTAACCCTTTGTCTTTATAAACATCTACTGTGTCGTTATTTGCATTGTCATGGAAGAAAATGTACGGATAACCCATTTGAACACGTCTAGATAAGAGTTTCGCCCAAACGTCACGCTTTTCTTCATCTCCACGGATCATTTCCTCAAGCCATTTGTCTGTTATTGAAACTCCGTGCGTTAACGTTTGAATTGGGTTTCCTTCTGTACCGATATCTAAAAACTCGTGGATATCCCCGTGTTCGATTGGTAAATATGGACTGAAACGACCACGACGAACTGATCCCTGACTAATCGTGTCAGTAACTTGTTCGAAAAGTTTCATAAAGTGAACAGATCCACTCGTATGTCCGTTATCAGTAATTTCAGATCCACGTGGACGAATTTTACCGAAGTATCCACTCGTTCCTCCACCGTATTTACTCATTAATGCAACTTCACTTGCTGTGTCCATAATTGATGGCACGTTGTCTTCAATATATGAACCGAAGCAGCTAATTGATAATGCACGTTTTTTACCAAAGTTCGACCATACTGGGCTTGAAAGTGAATAAAACCCTCTACCCATGTAGTCGTAAAATTTATCTGAAAATCCATCTATGCCTAAAATTTCTTCTGCTTTATTTGCGATATCTCTTATTCTTTGTTCAGGTGTTTCGCCTTCTGATAAATACCCGCGTTCTAGAAAGACGCGAGAATCTTCGTTAAGCCAATAAAATGGTTGTTTAGCCAATTGAAATCCTCCTAATTGTTTACTTCAAATCGTTTACGTCGAGCATTCTAAGTCTGATTGTTTGGTTTACCTCTTGTTTTGTCTTACCTTCTAAATCAGATTTTGGTGAGAAAATCGTGTCTCCACTTACTGATTGACTAAACTTCGTGTAGTTTACACTACGTTTGTGAAGGAAGTCTGTGAGTTTTGTACCGATAACTTCATCGTCAAACCAAGATGTCTCAGCGACGAGTTTTTCATCGACGTCAAATAATTTTTCATATCCTACAGATACAAGTGAATTATTTAAACGTTGTTTAACGAATTCTTTAACGACGTTACTTGACATAAACTCAAGTTCACCTTCGCCTAAGATCCAGTCAATTACTTTTTCTTCTGACTCATATGCTTCACGGCACGCTTTGTACACCGCTTCTTCCATATCCTCATCGAACCAATCTGGTTGTTCCTCGCGAATTGTATTTACAATGTCGATACCGAACATACCGTGGATTTGCTCTTCTTTAGAAGTCGCTTCGATAACGTTTGATAATCCTTTAAACATATTTCTATGCTTGTTAAATGACATCATAATTAAGAACTGACTAAATAATGACACGTGTTCAGTAAATAGTGAGAATAAAATCATCGATAAGATGTACTCTCTATCATCTTCACTTCTCGCGTATTGAACCATACGTGTTAAGTAATCTACACGTTGTTTTAACGCTGGAATGTCTTTGATCTTACTAAATTCATTATTCAGTCCTAAAATTTCGAGTAAATGGCTGTACGCATCTGCGTGACGAACTTCTGATTCACTAAAACTTGCACCAACCGCACCGATTTCGTACTTCGGCATACGGTGATAAAGATCTCCCCAGAACGTTTTCACTGCAACTTCAACTTGTGAAATCGCAAGCATAGAACGTGTCACTGCAGTCTTCTCGTGAGGTAACGCCCCTTGCATATAGTCTTGAATATCTGATGTATAGTTAAACTCTGTATGAATCCAGTAAGAGTGTCGAATCGCATCTACATACTGATATAATTCAGGATATTCAAACGGCTTCATTTCCGCTCTTCTCTCAAAAACATCGCGCTTTCTCTTTTGCTTTTGACGGTCTCTATAAATGATGTACGCACGTGCTGTATCTTTGTAATCACTTTTCAGTAAAACGTCCTCTACGACGTCTTGAATATATTCAACTGTAATAATATCTTCGCTTTTCTCTAGCACTTTAACAACTTGATCCGTTAAGTCATCAATCTTTTCAGCCATACCTGGTTCACCAGTCGCTTTATTCGCCTTAGACATTGCAACGGAAATCTTATTCTTATCGAAATTCACAATTTCGCCACTACGTTTTCTAATTTGTGTAATCAAAACTTCGACCTCATTTCTTTATCTTTCGATTATTCATTCTAACACTAACACGATAAAAATGGAATGACTTTTTGCTTAATTTATAAAAACGACACACAATATATAGTGTGAAAATCTATGAAAACAAATAGAATAGCACAATATATAGATATATTATATTTAACAAAAGAAAAACTTATCATGCAAATAAAAAACTCTTACGTCTTTAAAAAGATTAAAAACGTAAGAGCTAAAAACAGCTAATACACACCATAGTCTAGCTGCTGCATATGCATTAAATATTCGTGTCGTTTAAATTCGTCTAGCATTAAAGTTTCTCTGTGAGACAACAACGATCGATCATTTACTTCAGTTTCCCTATAAAACGCTTCACGTCTTAAGCTAATTTTATAATACAACTTCATCGCGTTAGAGTATTGTTTGTCGAATTGATAATAAGTCACATCAACTACAATATCCTCACCGTTATAAAAATGAACGCGTGTACGACTTTCATCTTTTTCATACTGTTTAATATGTCTGATATTAAACCAGAGGTTATAAGAGTTACGGTCAGAAAACAAAGGAAAATAAATATAACTTCCAAAAAAGTCAATCATAATTGGTGGCTTAGAAGTAATATTCGTCATATCCTTAGTTATCGCTTTCCTATGTAAATAATTTGAAGAAAATCTCAAACAATTCTCTGCCATTAACTTATTCGCTTCTTTGTTAATAACATACTCTTCTCCTGTAATTTCTCTAGCAATTGACGTGTTCGTATTGAAATAGTTATCTGAAGCAATATACATCGTATTTTTGTTAATTGTATAATATGTAAGCACTACAATTACCTCCATATGTTGTTAACTCATTATACAACAAATGTACAAAAATGTTAAATAAAATAATAAGATTATTATTTTCAGACAATTTCAAATATTATATTGACTTCCACATAACTACTCACTATAATAATAATTATCAATTGATTGGAGGCGTTACCAATGGAAAGTAAATCAGTTAAACTACTCGCTCAACGTCGTGCGTTTTTACAAGCCGCCACAGATCTTTCGGCAGAACTTATTCTCGAAGAGTCTTTAAATCATTTTAAAGAAGCACATTATTTACAAAAAATCGAAGAGGCGTTATTAACTAAAAACGAAGAAATGTTTAATGAGTATACGGAGTTATTAAAAAATGTTAAAAATTAATATTAAAACAATGTTCAAATGAAAAAGCTGATCGAGATTTAATCATAAACTCAATCAGCTTTTTAATTTAAAATAATATCGCAATAAATTCTAAATCCTCGTCTCCGATATTTTCAATTCCATGAGACTGCCCTTTTTTAATTGCACAACAATCATTTGGACCGACGATGTGTTCTTTCTTGTTCTCGTCAGTAAATAATCCTTTTCCTCTAACGATATGATAAATTTCAGCATCTTTATCATGTAAGTGATAACCAATTGAACTCCCTTTTGGAAGTACGACATTCGCAACCATATCAATCGTATCTAAATCCCCTTTTGATACGTGCTTAAATATTTCAATCGTACCTTTACCTCCAAAATGATTGTCTATCTTTAAAGAATTCTTTTCATTAAAAATCATAGTTTCACCTGCTTTTATTTATATTATATCATCACATAACAAAACCCTTCTAAATAACTAATATTTAGAAGGGTGAAAAATTATCCTACTCTATCTCTTTCGAGTGAATCTCTTCTCTCGTCATATCTAATATGAGATGATCGAGTTCTTCTCGTTTTAAGCTTTTTAGTTTATTAAACTGGAACATGAAGAATCCTGCGCCGAGGATTGTCCAGATGCCTAATGCGATATATGACGGTAGTGTGAGTCCTGCTGGCGATCCTGGGATTAGTAATAGTGCCAGGAATACTGTTGAGATGATTGCTCCGATGACTCCAAATACCGTATATAGTGTGTTTTTATGGCGTTTATCGCTAAAGAATTTTACTGTGACTAAACTCGTTGCTAAAAATGCAATCGATACTCCAACGGATGACATATCGACGATCCAACTGAGTGCTGTACGTCCAAGCCAAGGCGCTGCTAAACAGACGACCATGACGAATATGATTGCGTTTAACGGTGTATTTGTTTTTCTATGAAGTTTTGAAAAAGCTTCTGGTATAAATTTCGCACGACCTAATGCAAAGATGAGTCGTGATGATGATAAGTAAAATCCATTTAATCCTGTAAATACACCAAATGAAATCGACAGTGCTAAGAAGAATAGTCCGATTTTACCAAACGCTGAATTAATGACGTCTCCTGTTAACCATAGCTTAGACTCCTCAAGCATTTCAGTATACGGGAACGTCCACGATGTAATTAAAATCATAAGCACGTATGTAACAATACTTGCAACGATTCCAAATACAATCAGTTTAAACGTCTGATTCGCTTCAAAGTTAAATTCTTCTGCTGCTTGCGGGATGTTGTCAAAACCGACATACATCCACGGTGCAATTGCAACGATTACGATAATCGATTTGAATACACCCGCGTCTTCATTAAAGAGTGGAACTGCATTTTCAAAGCTAAATGTCGACGGTGTAAATGATAAAGTAAATAATCCCGCCACAACGATTGCCATAAATAAACAAAAGTAAAACTGCAGTTTCCCTGAAAGTCCTGAACCTTTAAAACTAATTATCGCAAATACGATTAAAATAAATGTCGATAAAATAACTTCAGTAATATATACGTCCCAACCTGCGATTGAATATAAGTATCCAACTTCTAAAAAGTCCGGAAGTATAAACTTAAATAGTAAACTAAAAGCACTCGCGTTTACTGCTACTACACATATATATCCGAAAATTAAAAACCATGATGATATGAAACTAAAGTACTTTCCGAATCCAACATATGTAAATGCAAATTCTCCTCCAGACACTGGAAACTTCGCTGTTAACGCACCGTATCCGACTGCGATCATTAACATGAGTAATCCACCGATAATGATCCCTAAAACGGCACCGAGCGTACCTGAAGATTTTAACCAGTCACCTGGTAATATAAACGCGCCCCATCCGATTGATGAACCGTAAGCGATTGCCCATACAAAACGCCTCGACATCGTACTGTCGAATGACTCACGTTTTTCTTTACGTTTTTTCATGATATCCCCTCAAATAATTTAGTATATAAATTCTACTTACCCTAAATTTTTGAGGATAAACGGGATATTTCGATTTTCGATATATTTTATACGATTAGCTCTAAAAATTCCTCTCTCGTAATACGTCCTAAATAGTGCGGTATATCAACACCTTTAAGTGCTTCATCGATCGATTTATAATCGTGTCTAACACCGATTAATTTTTCTTCAATATCTTTAATTTCTCCAATTCCAAAGAAATCTCCAAATATTGCCGCACGTTCTATTATTCCTTTTTGGACTTCTAAACGAACGTCTAAAAGTCCTGCATCAAATTTATGGCTCGCTTCAAAATTGTAGTGTGGATTTTTACCGAAGTTCCAATCATCAGTTTGGTACTTCTCTTTAGATAACGTCATGATTTTATCCCAATCTTCATCTGTTAACTCATATTCTTCAATTTCCTCTACGCTACCGAATATTTTTTCTAAAATAAGCAGTTTAAATCGTTCGATATCTAACGGTTCATCTAAAAACTCATTCACGTTACCTACGCGACTTCTGACAGATTTAATACC
>NZ_CAVG010000108.1 GCF_000438455.1 Nosocomiicoccus massiliensis | reverse complement strand
GATTCGATTTTTTTAGGATTCACTTTTAATGAATTTTGAACCGCTTCAAGGTCGCTATCTAACATAATCGTTCCGTGACTAAACATACGTCCTTTTATAGACACCATCGCATTGCCTGAAATCTTTTTACCATTCACTTCAATGTCATTTCTACCGACAAGTTCTGCTGGAACACCTAGATCATTTAATACGTCGACAATTGGTTGCGTAAACTTTTTAAAGTTGTGGAAACTATTTCCATCATCTTCAGTTACAAAACTAAAGTTTAAGTTGTTTTTATCGTGATACACTGCACCACCGCCACTCACTCTACGGACGACTTTAATGCCGTTTTCACGTGTATACTTTTCATTAATTTCTTCGACAGTATTTTGGTTTTTACCGATGATAATCGATGGTCCGTTTACATAAAATAGAAAGTACGAATCATCTGTTGGAATCTCTCTTAAGACGTATTCCTCCATCGCTAAGTTAATCATTGGGTCATCTATATTATTGTTTGATATAAATTTCATTGTTTTCCTCCATTAAAAAAGACTTACTGCCATTATAGCAAGTAAGTCTAATTGATACATTTAATTGATAATCTCATTTGCAGTTTCTTTTGCTGTTTTTACACAGTCCGGTAATCCAACTGCATAATGCGGTGCGCCGATTAAATAAAGGCCTTTATAATTTTCCTTTAAGTACGCGTGAATTTTATCGATCATTTCTTTATGACCGACTAAGTAGTTCGGTGCAGCGTCAGGCATACGTGTAATAATATGGAACTCGGGCTCTCCCTTAATGTTCATCATCTTATCTAAGTCACGTCTAACAGCTTCTAAAATTTCTTCGTCCTTACCATTTTTAATGAGATCATTTAGTTTTTCATTGTTCGGCTTTCCAATATAAGCACGAAGTAACGCTTTACCCTCTGGTGCGGAATGTGCCCACTTTTTGTTTGTCCACGTACATGCAGTCATCGCCATGTCATCTTCTTGACGATTAATTACAAATCCAGTACCGTCGAGTGCGTTATCGACTTGTGATGCGTCAAAGCATAATACGATATTGGCCACTGTCGTCGCCTTCATATGGTTAAAGTACTCTAACATCGGATCGTCAATTAAGTCTTTATATGCAAAATGCATCGTCGCAACGACGACATCACTATATTCTTTTTTACTATTACTAACAGTAACTTCATAGTGATCATCGTGTTTTTCAATTTTTTCAACTGGTGTATTTAAATAAATGTGACCACCTTGAGATTCGATAACTTCTTTTAAACGGTCTATAAAAGACTCTAGTCCATTTTTAAATTGATAAAACATCCCTTGTTTTTTATCCACTGGTGTTTTAACTCCAGTATTTTGACTGCGCTTTTTGCGTTCGTACATTCCTTTGATGAGGCTACCGTAACGTTCTTCTTCTTCTTTAAAGAATGGATACGTCGCCATTAAACTCATCTCGTCTAAAGCTGTACTATAAACTCCGCCGAGAAGTGGCTCGATCATATTTGTCGCGACTTCTTCACCGAGACGCTTCTTAAAGAATTCTCCAGCGGATATATCGCCATGCATTTCAACGACTGGAATTTGATAATCGAGTAACGCACGTGCTTTTCCTCTTACAGATAAGAGTTCTGTATCTTGAATTGCTTCTTTAGTCGTCGGCACACCTAATATCGTGTTTTGTGGGACAGGACTGAGTGAACCATTCGCATAAATGAATGATTGACCCGTTAAATTTCTAACGAGGTCATCTTTCATACCGATTGCTACTGCGAGATCTGTCAGTTCAGGTTTACGACTAATATAAGATTCTGCACCTTGCTCGATGACAAATCCATTTTTACGGTATGTTTTAATTTTACCGCCGAGTCTCTCACTCGCTTCGTATAAATCGACAGCAATCCCTCTTTTAGATAAATAATATGCTGTAGATAATCCTGTAACCCCGCCTCCGACAATACATACTTTTTTCACGTGACTCACCTCTTTATAGCTTTTCGATTTCGTTTGCCATTGCGTCGATGAATCTTTGGTCCGTGTTCGGCATTGGTGGACGGTGGTACACTGCGTTGTTACGGTCCGTCACTACTTTACATTCGTAGTCGTTATCGTATAACACTTCTAAATGTTCACATACAAAACCTAATGGTAAGTAAACAAAGTGTTTAAATTGATGTTCATCGTATAAGTCTTGCGTTAAATCTTGAACGTCAGGCCCTAACCAAGGATCTGGTGTGTTTCCTTCAGACTGCCATCCTGTGAAATAATGACCGTAATTCGCACGCTCACGAATGAGTTCCATCGTCTCTTCTAATTGTTTTGGATATGGATCGTTATTTTCGACGATCATTTTTTCAGGTAAGCTATGTGCACTTACAATAATTGCTGTTTTATCGTGCTCATCTTCTGGAATAGTTTTCATCGTTTCTTCGACTTGTTCTACCCAGTAATCAATGAACGGCTCTTGACGATAAAAATCATCGACTGATTTTACTGAAATACCGTACTTTTCTGCTTCTTCTTTTGCACGTTTGTTATATGTTTCTACAGAGAATGCTGAATAATGCGGTGCAAGTACGACAGTTTCGATTTCTTTAATGCCCGCTTTATTAATGTCTTCAACCGCTTCTTCGATAAACGGTGTGATGTGTTTTAATCCGATAAATAACTCATACTCATCATCACTACGCTTATTCATTTCTTCAACTAATGCAAGCGCTTGACGTTTCGTTGTATCTTTTAATGGAGATACACCACCGATTGCTTTATAACGCATTTTTAAATCTTCTAACGCTTCTTCTGAAGGTGGACGTCCGTGACGAATATGTGTGTAATACGGTTCGATATCTGATTCTTGATACGGCGTTCCGTACGCCATTACGAGTAATGCTTTTTTTGCCATGTTAAATTACAACCCTTTCGAATAATTGTGAACGAATTCTGTTAATCGTTTTAACGTATCTGGATTTACTTCAGGGAATACCCCGTGCCCTAAATTGAAAATATGACCTTGGTTTTGACCTTGATCTAAAATTTGAGATGCATACTTTTCAATAACGTCCCATTCTGCAAGTAGAATTGCTGGGTCTAAGTTTCCTTGTAATGACTTATTAATGCCCATTTCTCTTGCTTCTTTAATCGATGTTCTCCAGTCAAGACCAATTACGTCACTACCTAACGTATCCCACTCTTTTAATAAGTGGCTCGCACCAATACCAAAAATTGTGACTGGTACACCTAATTTTTTCGTTTCACTAATTAAACGACGCATAGAGTTCCCTAAATAGTACTCATAATCTTCTTTGTTTAATGCACCTGCCCATGAGTCAAAGATTTGAATCATTTTAGCACCCGCATCCACTTGAGCTTTTAAGTAAATGATACTCATGTCTGTTAATTTCTCCATTAATGCAAACCATGTTTTTTCATCGTTATACATTAACGATTTTGTCTTGTGGTATCTTCTTGTCGGGCCCCCTTCGATCATGTAACTTGCGACAGTGAACGGCGCTCCACAGAATCCAATTAACGGAACGTTTAATTTTTCATTAACTAAAATGTCGATTGCTTTTACTGTGTAATCTAAATCTTTTGTTGGATCTAGTTCACCAAGTGCTTCGACGTCTTCAATGCGTCGAATCGGGTTATCGATGACAGGTCCTACACCTTTTACGATATCAACATCGATACCAATCGGTGCAAGTGGTGTAATAATATCTTTGTAAAGAATCGCAGCATCTACATTGTAGTTTTCAACAGGTGTTGCTGTTAAATAAGCTGTAATCTCTGGATTCTTCGTAATTTTGATTAACCCACCATATTGTTCTTTGATCTTATTGTACTCTGGTTGTGAACGTCCAACTTGACGCATAAACCAAACAGGTGTGTAATCTGTTTTTTCTCCTCGAGCTGCTCTTAAAATCGTATCATTAAACAATGATTTTCCCCCTAATTACTTTTGTATCGACAATATTGTAACATGATATATGAAGTTTTCGTGAAATGTGAATGAATTGTCATATTTAAAAATTTCCTAAATGTTTAACAAGTTTTCGATTATGGCTATATATAATGTAAGATGAATAACAACTTAGAAAGAATGAGAGGTAATCATTATGTATTTTCACAAAACAAACGGAACAGTAAGCTACTTAGAAAGTTTAAAAGAAAAATATCCGAACACTCACTTACAAGCAAACCCGAACACTGCAGTATTATATTATGAAGATAACGAAGAAAAATCTGCATTTGAAACAGAACAATCATACGAAATTGTAGACTCTAAAGGTGATTTAAGCGAAGATCATCCAACATACGCAGTTCATATCCCTGCATATGGTATTGGAAAATCGACGATCATTTCACACTTAAGTGATTTTAAATCTGAGTTAGACAACGTAAAAGGTGTTAAATCATACCGCATCACACGTAAGCTCGATCAAGATAGCTATTTAGTCTTTGTCACATTTACGAGCATCGATGCATACCATGACTTTAAACAGACAGACACATTTAAAAATTACTTAACTCAAGATGTGCTTAAAAAATTCCAAAACGAAGAAAGTATGTTCCAAGACTTCGCAACGTCACAACTTTACTTTACTGTTAAAGAAGTAGAAGAAGACGAAGAAGACGAATTTTAAACATAAAAACGCGCCTGAGATTAATCACTCAGTGCGCGTTCTTTTATTTTTCACCAACTATTTTAATATATGTTCGTGATGTAATCATATACATAACGATATATACAACCATCATAGCAACAATTACACTAGCATAGCTCGTAACAAATAATGATATATCGTTAATTCCAAGTAACCCGAGGACTTTATACACTATTTTCGATGCAAACAATGTATGAATCAC
>NZ_CAVG010000107.1 GCF_000438455.1 Nosocomiicoccus massiliensis | reverse complement strand
TGAGTATTTAGTAACGTATGAATCGTTTCAACTTTTATTTTAAACGTTAAATATACTGTCACGATTACTGCGACTGAAAATATCGCAAATTCAATTAGCGTATGGTTAATTAAAACGAGCATGAACGTTAAAATCACCATAACGACCGGAAATATATAACTGAGCACTAATGAGTATCGCTCTGCTCTTTTAAAATATCCATTTAATTCATCTTCTACAGGTACTAAAAAGATAAGGTCCGCTTCTTTTAACAAACTGCGATACGTCGGTGTAATCGATAACGCTACGAGTACAGCGACTAACATATCGACGTATATATTGTTATGTAGCACGTCACGTAACTCAAATAACGAATAGAAAAATGCACCGAGCGCGATCGTTAAAAAGATTAAAAAGTGACTGTTAAAAATAAACTTCATATAATACATACGTTTAGATATGTCTTTATCCATCCGTGTTTTAAATAACTCAGTCCACATTGCTGTCACCTGTTAAATGTAAATAAATATCATCTAACGTACCGTTAATACCCGTCTCTTCTCTTAGAGATTCGATCGTACCGTCTGCGATTTTTTTACCGTGATGAATAATAATATATCTGTCACAATATCTTTCAGCTGTTGCTAAAATGTGCGTACTCATTAAAATAGATTTACCTTTATTTCGCATAGATATCATCAACTCAATTAAACCTTCGATACCTAACGGGTCGAGTCCTAGAAACGGTTCATCTATTATAAATAACTCAGGTTCAACGACGAACGCACAAATTAGCATGACTTTTTGTTTCATCCCTTTAGAAAAATGTGCTGGAAACTTATCGAGTTCATTTTCTAAACGAAACAGTTTGAGAAGTGGCTCTGCTCTTGTCATCGCCTCGTCTTCAGTTAATCCGTATGCCATTGCTGTCATATGAATGTGCTCTCTTAGCGTCAATTCTTCGTATAGAATTGGCGTTTCAGGAATATACGTTAAATGTTTACGCATATTTTCATCTCGGATATTTTTATCTAATACTTTTATCTCTCCACTATGTGGTGACAATAATCCTAATATATGTTTAATTGTCGTACTCTTACCGGCACCATTTAAACCGATTAAGCCGACAATCTCCCCTTCTTTTAAAGAAAAAGAAATATCGTGAATAATTGGTGTTTTACCATAACCACCAGTAACGTTTTGTAATTCTAAAATGTTCATATTGAAACTCTCTTTCAATTAGTTATTCGTGTATATAAGTATATAATAATCTTAAGTAAACTATATCATAACTTATTATGGAGGGAACACTAATGAGTGAGAACAAAACAGTATTTGAAATGATTGTCGATCGAGATATCGATGCGAATATTATTTATGAAGATGATAACTTCATCGCATTTTTAGATGCGTTTCCTGTCGTGAAAGGTCATACGCTCGTCGTGCCGAAAAAGCGTATCGAAAACATTTTTGATTTAGACGATGAAACAGCAAACGATTATATGAAAGTTATTCGTAACGTATCAAAAGCAGTACGTGATACGTTTAACCCTGAAGGCTTAAACGTCGTACAAAACAACGGTGAATACGCTGGACAATCTGTATTCCACATTCACTTCCACATTTTACCGAGATATAAAGACGAACATGACGGTTTTGGTTACAAATGGGAAGACATTGAGTTTACAAAAGAAGAACGTGAACAGTTCGCTGAAGCAATTAAATCTAAACTCGATGCATAATAAACATTCGTTTCGGGTAAGAAATATGTATGATACGTAAGGAAGTGACATAAATGGGTATTAGAAATTTTGCAGTTGGTTTTGTCGTTGGTGTTGTAGGTGGCGTTTCTTTATCAGTACTAAATGCGCCTCAATCAGGACGTGAACTCACAGCTTCTTTAAAATCAAATTCTGGAACAGTGAGTGCGTCAGCGAGCCAAGTTAAAGAAGAAATTAATAACATTAAACAATCTGTGCTTCGTGCAAAGCATGAAGCGTCTAACATTAAAGAATTAACTGACGAAGTGAAAGACTTAGTCGATAACTTTAAATCAGATATTGAACCAAATATCGATCATTTAAAAGACGACGTCGCAACACTTCAAAACACAGCGGAAGACCTTCAGCACGCATTCGATAAACCAAATAAGAAATAATCATTAGCGGTGGTGTAACAAATGCATCACCGCTTATGTTATGTTATATTAGTGAAAGCTAAAATTTAAAGGAGTTTTAAAAGATGAAAAAACTACTCACAACGACGACGTTATCTGCAGCACTCATTTTATCTGCATGTGCAAATGATGACAATAACGCATCAAAAAGCGATAACAAAGAGACAAAATTTGGTGAAACACTCGTAAAGAGTGATGCCGGAAACGTAACAGTGGACGACGTTTTAAATTCATTCGGTATGGAAGAAGTCGCATCACAAACGTTTGAACTCGCATTAAACAAAATAATCGAAGATAAATATAAAGATGAAGTTGATATCGATAAAATTAAAGCAGATGTCGACAAAGAGATAGAAGGTTATGGTGGCGAAGATCAGTTTGCTCAACTACTCTCTCAAAGCCAACCAGGGTTAACTGTTGAAGGTTATAAGCAAAATAAAATCGCAAACATTCTACACAACAAATTCTTTAGTGAAAAGCTAGAAATCTCTGATGAAGATGCAATTAACGGTGCATATGACGCACAACATATTTTAATTAAAGTCGATGAAGAAGCTGAAGACGGTAAAACAGACGAAGAAGCTAAAAAAGAGGCAGAAGACCTTCTTAAAAAAGTTAACGATGGAGAAGATTTCAGTGAGCTTGCAAAAGAACATTCTGACGATACTGGTAGCGCACAAAACGACGGTAAATTAGGTATCGTTACAAAAGGTCAAATGGTTCCTGAGTTCGAGGAAGCACTATTCAAATTAAAACCAGGTGAAGTATCTGACGTTGTAAAAACACAGTTCGGTTACCATATCATTAAACGCCTCGACAAAAAAGCAGAAGATATGTCAGAATCTGAAATTGCAGATGCAAAATCTAAGATGATTAATGAAAAAATCCAAGAAGATCCAAACAAAATCATGGACTTCTACAAAGAGTTACTCGATGAGTACAACGTTAAATTTGAAAACAAAGATATTAAAGAACAAGTCGATAAAATGATGTCACCGATTGACATTCAAGAAAAATAACAAAAACAGGCTCTATTTTTAAAAATAGAGCCTGTTTTTTATGAATACAATATTCTACTCGTCAACACTTCGGTATAGCATTCTACCTTCTAACGGGAATACGCGCTGCGTAAATGTGCCCGGTTCTACAGATTGAATGTGCTTGTCCATCATTAAAATTCTCGCATCGATATTGTCAATCATATGCAGAATTTCTGCTTCTTTAATCATCGGTGTTTTTGGAGATCCGTACTCTAATTTCCCGTGATGTGCGAGTATTAAATGTTTTAATAATAAAATATCTTCGCCTTCGATGTTCAGTTCATCTGCCATTTTTGTAATCTCTTCTGTTGCAATAACGATATGTCCAATTAAATTTCCTTCAACTGTATACGTCGTATTTACAGCACCAGATAATTCTTTGACTTTACCGATATCATGTAAAATGATTCCGGCATATAACAGATTTCTATCGAGCGTTTCGTAGATGTCACATAACGACTCCCCGACTCTTAACATCGTGTAAACGTGATATGCTAAGCCAGATACGAAGTCGTGATGGTTTGTCATCGCTGCTGGGAACGTTGAGAATTCTTTACGATATTTCGTGAGTAATCCACGTGTAATACGCTGAAGATTCGCACTCGTAATTTTTAATGCGTAATCCATAATTTTGTCGAACAGATCATCACCGTCGATCGGTGCTTCTTTTAAAAAGTTATGGATTGAAACGTTATCGTTTTCGTTTGCCGTACGAATTTCTAAAATTTTCATTTGATTATTCCCACGGTAGTTAATAACTTCTCCTCTAACTTTTACCATATCTGCTTCTTTTAACTCTTTAATTTGTTCAGGTGTAACAGTCCATAATTTTGAATCGAGCTCACCTGTTTTGTCTGCTAGAATCAGTGTCATATATGGCTTCCCTTGTTGCGTGACACCATCTTGTGCGCGTTTTACTAAGTAAAACGATTCAACACTGTCTCCAGGTTGTAAAGCAGAAATTTTACTCATCGGTTGTTACCTCCTATTTTTACTATCTTGTAGAACGATTGTATTTGTCGATGGAATGCTCTTTTCTAAATTACAAGTAAAGAATAACACTTGATGTTCTTCTGATTGCTTTTTAAAGTAATCTAAAATTGTTCTTGTACGTGTCTGGTCAAAGTGTACAAATGCATCATCGATAATAATCGGTAAATTATAATAGTTTTTAAGTGCTTTTATTAAGCTAATGCGTAGCGCGATATATAATAGTTCTTTTGTCGACTGTGAGATTTCTGAAGGATCAAAAATTTGACCGTTACTATGCTTCACTTTAATGATGTTGTCTTCATACATCACATCGATATAGCGTTCTTTTGTAATATATTCAAAGATTTTTCTCGCTTCTTCGACGACAATTGGAAGACGCTTGTCTTTAATCGCTTTAATGTGTGCTTCGATTAACGTTTTAATATACATCAGTGACATATAATCGACTGCGCTCGTTTCTATACTATTCTTTTCAAGTTCGTATTGATGACGGAGTACTGAAAGTTGTCCGTTTTCTTCAAGATGTTTAATGTCTTGCTCGATTTTTGCAAGCATAGTTGTCTCTTCGTCGATGTCATTTTCATAGTTCTCGATCATCGTATTAAGCGCTGTTTCTTCGTCTCTTAAATCAGCTGTATTGAATTCAGATAATTGCTGTCTTCTTTCTAAATCGAAGTTTTCTTCAGTTAGCTTGTTATTGAGCTCTTTAAATCGTGCTTCATTGTCTTTAAACTCAGTGAACATTCGGCCGTAGTAATAATACTCGTCCTCATCATCTGCTCCGACATAATTAAAGAGTTCTTTCATTTCTTTTTCTGCAACGTAATTACGATTATCAATAACGTCGATTTCGTTTTCAAATAAGTTTATTTGTTCTCTTAAGTTGTGATATGTCGATTTATCTTTTAATAGCTTTTCGAGCAGCTTATTCGTTTCAAAGAAAATTGAATTAATGTGGAAATCGATACCGTATTTTGAAACTTCTTCTTTGACTGAATTACTAAATTGCGTAATATTACTGTCAATTGCTTCAATACGTGTATTCAGCTCATCGACGTTACGTCTCATTTGTTTGATATTACGAATCGTATATATCGTATCGACGATTTGAGCATTTTCTAATTCATCGCTGACGTATAATTTTTCTTTAACACGTGCTAGATCTCGTTTTAACTGATCATTTGTACTATCTAAAATCGAACGTTTTTCTTCTAAACTTTCTAGCTTAATTTCATCTGATAACTTTTTATTCATATGACGATCGACTTCATTCATCATCTCGCGTGCATCATAATAATCGAAGTTTAAATCGTGTGCATCTTTTTTCTCTTTAATTTTTTGTTTAAGCTTTTCAAGGTCTTGTTCGTATTCATCTTTTAAATGATCGTCTTCCTCTTCAGTTTTATTGAGTTTTAATAAGAGTAATGATAATAACCCAACAACGATAAATATAATACCGTATATATTTTGGTTACTTATAAAGATAAACGACAGACCAATGAGCATGAGTATGACACTCATCGAAATAATGACT
>NZ_CAVG010000106.1 GCF_000438455.1 Nosocomiicoccus massiliensis | reverse complement strand
GTTCTAAGTCTTGAACTTCAAGCTTTGCACGTATTCTTTGATTTGAAATTTGACTGTCAGAGAAACTCTCTAGTTTTTTATCCGTCTCTTTAATTTCATCTTTTAGTTGGGCGATTGAATTATTATAAAATTCGCTTTCCATTTCGATTTCATCGTGACGGGATAATAAACTTTGAACATTTTCTCTCACGATGTTTGAATCGTCTACATCTAAATGCTCTTCTTGCCAACCGATATCGTTCATCGAGCGGTGAATTTTTTCTTCGATCGTCGCGACTTCACTTTGTAAACGTTCGAGTTCAAGCAGTTCGTGTTTAATGTTTGGCTCTTCTTTACTCAGTCTTTCTAAATAGTTGAGTGTGTCTTCTTCTGGTAACACGACTCTATTTTCTTCTCGAATGAGTGCTTCGAGTTTTTCTTGACGGAGTAATTTATCTTTTTGACCAGTTGTTAAATGGTTTTTAAGCGCCTCATAACGCTCAATCCCTTTTTCTGGGAACAAGACTGGTTCGACATCGATTTTATTTGCTAAACTTTGCCACTCTTTAATTTCTGGATGATACATAATTTCTTTCATCTTATTTTTGAGTTGCTGTTTAGTGCTATTTACCGAATGTCTTTTACGTTCGATGCTTTCGATAATTTTATGCTTTTCACTCACGAGTGATTCATATGTCTCTTCATACGACTCAAGCTCTGCGATTTTTTCAGTCATATTGCTTATCGAATCGATTTTTACGTTTATATCTGGTTTCGTACCGTTACGCTTATAAAGTTCGTCAAGTTTAGCGTTAATTGCGTTAAGCATGTCTTCATATTTATTAGAACCGAGTGCACCTGCACGCAGCAAATAATCTTGAAGATCTTTTTCGGTTAAGTTTTTGTTAATATCTTGTAGACCGAGAACATCAAATGAGAATATCGAGCGATACATTTCTTTATCGATATAATTTAATTTTCTTTTTAGCCAATCTTCGCTTCGTTCTGTACCGTCAGCCATCGTAATACGTACGTCTCCAGTTGACTTATTGCCTTTAATACGTTCAATAGTTACCGGTCCAACTTCATCGACAAACTGAACGATTAGTCGCCCACCATAGGCGTTACCAAGTCTCGGTTCACGTCTTGGTTCGCCTTCGTTTCGGCGCGGGAATCCGAATAAAATTGAGTGAATAAACGACATCATCGTCGATTTACCCGCTTCGTTTTCCCCAAACACTTGGACGAAATCATGTTCAATTTTAAAACTTTTATCGATGATTTTACCGTAACCGTATATATCTAATCCTTTAATTTTCATATTGTTACTTCCTCATGAGTAGTTTTAAACGTGCTTCACCAAGTTCTAGTAGCTTTTCTTTGTCGATATCTTCCATTGGTGGTAAAAATTTATTGACTTTCGGGTCCATATATAACGTGTTTAACGCTGTTTTATATAGATCATCGTCATCTTTAAATGAATTTTTTATATCCGTGAGTAGTGCGTTTTGATCGGCATTTTCTTGTTCGATATATAGTCGATCAATCCACACAAAATCTTCGACATCTCGTTCATCTTCTTGTAATAGAGATAGTACTTCGTAATAGTCGTTACCGCTAATATCTTCTTCTCCGTCATAATAGACCGTTAATTCGATTACACGACTACCTTCTTTACGGAGTTTGTTTTTATATTCCGTGACTGCACGATATAACTCATCACGATAAATATTATTGATTTCGAGATCATAGCGTTCAAATTGAATATCTTCAACACTGACAAACGTACTATATAAATGAACGTGGTCTCCGGATACGATATAAAATCCTTTTTCTCCTGTTTCATTCATATGACGCCCTTGAATGTTACCTGCATAGTTTATAAGCGGCATATCTGATAGTTCTTGGCGCTGATGAATATGTCCAAGTGCCCAGTAATGATAGAGTTTCGAACGTAAGTCTTCTAAAGTAAATTCTGTATATCGTTTACTCTTCGTGTTCGACTTAGAATACGTTCCGTGTAATATACCGATATGAATACCGTCGTTTCGATTATTTACTGGATAATGATCAATTTTATTTTCGTATGTTTCATCGTGTAAATAACTAAATCCGTGTAAAAAGATTTTCTCGTTATCTTTACTCATCAATTGATATGTTTCGATGTTTTCTTTAAATACATGAACCGTACTTGGCCAACTCGTCTTAACATTATGATCAAGCGGGTCATGGTTACCGTGAATCATATACGTAAAGATTCCGTTATCTTCTAAACGTTGAAGTTGTTCTTTTAAAAATATTTCTGATTTTAATGTTCTGTTTTTTTGGTCAAATACATCTCCAGCAATAATGATAAAATCGACTTTTTCTTTTATTGCATAGTCGATCATACGTTTCGTTGCGTTGTATGTACTTTCCATTAAACGATCAACAATGTGTGGCGGCAATTCACTTCTCGACTTAAACGGGCTATCGAGATGTAAATCGGCAGCGTGGATAAATTTAACCATCGTTCACCTCACCTTTCTTTTCATACATTATACCAAAAAACGACAAAAGAGGCATGGGGTCTAACCCTTGCCTCTTGAGAGATTATATTCGTTTAAAAACCTATAATCATTCTACTTTAATTTACTCATTCACTTTGTATAGTTCTTCGATTGGTTTCATAATGACGCGGTTTAAGTCTTGGATTAACATACTTAATTTTTGCTCCGCTTCCATTAATTGTTTAATGTTTTCATCTTCTTCTACTGATTGTGCTGTTTGCTGTGCACGCTCAATATCAGAATCTAACATTTCCTCACCTTGCATTTGTTTTAATTGAAGTTCCATTTGAACTTCTCTAAATTCATCGAATAATTTTTTTGAATCTTCGTTTTCATTTACCGCTTTGTAAAAAGATTCTAATGCTTTAAATTCTTCTGATTGTCTCAAAGCACTTTCAAGCGCATTTGCTTGATCATATACGTTTACCATGGAATTCTCCTCTGTATTTAAAATTTCATATTGATTATAATATCATACGTCGAATATAAATTAAAATGATACGGTTACACTATTAACGGAACGAGGATACCTTGTAAAAATCCAACGATTCCTCCAAGTACATATCCGAGTAACATAATCATTTGTAGTTCTTTTCTTGCTACTTCAAACACTAAAAATTCGAGTGTTTTTATGTCAAAACTATCGATTTGACGTTTAATAACTTCAGCTAATTTTAAATGTTTTACGATACTTGGAATGTATTTTCCAAGATAATGCGTGATGTTGTCTCTTAAACGTAGTTTTCCTGAAGTTTTAAACGATTGAAACATTCTTTCATTTAACTGAGCGATTGGTCTGTCGAGTAATTCTTCTAAATTCATTTTGCGTTTAAATATTTCCGCTGCACTATGTGTCGCTTTTTCTTGATCGATTTTTGAGATATATTCGCTCGGAGATTTTTTTATAAATTTATCATACTCTCTTACGATGAATTCTCGTTCAATCGATTTCATGTCTTCATGACTTAATAGCTTCACTAACTCCCCTTGTACACGAGTTGCAAGTGAATCTTTCGGTACGACATATTTTAACGCACGCTCGAGTTTACCTCTATTTTCGATAAAATCATCAATCATCGTATATATATCTTCGTAACCTTTATCAGATGTTAAATACGTAATGATTTTCTCGTTAATCACGAGATGTAAATTATTGACTTCTTTGTCAATCGTTTCTTTTGCGTCATGCGGAATCAGTGATTCAATTGACCTGTTCATCAGTTCGTCACTTGACGTTTTTATCTTCGAATCAATTTCTTGATATAAAAATGATAATATTTTCTCTTTTAAATTTGGAGATATTTTATTTAACACGTCACCGATTGACACGTTTTCTTCTTCAATCGTTTGAATTTGGCGATCGATGAATAAATCCATAAATTTTTGTGATTCTTTACTTTGTAGTTTTTCTACAAAAACTTCTGGTGTTAATAAATAGCCTGTAATTATATTTCCAAGCTTTTTTGATGCCTCATCTCTACGCATCGGAACAACACCAGGTGTCAGTGGGATTCGTTTCCCAAATATATATTTTGCTTCATACGGATGAAATAACATTTTAATCGCTATCGTGTTCGTCACCCCACCGATTAACGCACCGACAATTGTCGTTATTATAATCGTCGTCACAGACATTCTTTTACCTCCTTAAAAAAAGAACACCTAACTGTAGGTGTTCAGTATATTATTCTGAAGTTTTTTGTTTGAAGAATGTCACTGCTTGACGCTCTAGGTAAGATGCGTGTTCTGCCTGATTGTCAGCATTTACGACGCGGTAGAGATCGTTCATTTTGTTTTTCTCTAATCTCCATCCGTCTTTTTCTTCTAATTTCTCCCAATATAACATTTCTTTGTTGTACTGTGGATAGTGCGCATTACCGCGAGATAATACTTGAGCAAGTTCTAGTGGGTCCCCACCGAAAGTACTTGTTAAAATGTCGCTATCTCTGAATAATGCACAAATTGAAACACATGTTGTCCAGTTTGGAACGATTCTCTCTTTTTCGATTTGTACAAGTGTCTTTTTAGAAAGACCGACTGTTTGACTCATAGAATCTTGAGTATAGCCAGCTTCTGTTCGCACTATTTTGAACTTCTCCTGAATGACCTTAGTAAAGGCTTTTTTGTCCATAACTAAAATTCTTCCCTTCATTTATACGTTAAACTATATGTTAACGTGTGTTTTCCTCATTCGACTCGAGGATATTAACATCCCATTTAGCAGTCGCACCTTTTAGTTGAACAAAGTTTAAACCGATTTATAAATCTTAAAGTAACTCTTCGCAACGATGAATGAAACTGGTAGGATAATGTTTAAAATGACATACAATATAATACTGTCAACGCTTGATGAGAATTCTATATACAAGAATATCATCGTAGAAACACATTTTAGTACATAATGTAGTGTAAATGCAATTAAAACGCATGTGATACATAATAATTTTATAATGAATTTCAAATTAAAACGTCTTTTTATTTTATAATTATGTCATTTTGTTTTCTGTTTGTTAATACCTATCGTGCTATTTTATTATATTCCTTTTTAGACGTAAAAGTAAAATAATACATATGTAATCTCAATTAAAAAGTGATAAAATTTATATCTAGATTATTTTTGTTCGAGGTGCTTAAATGCAAACGATTAAACAAAATATTACAAAAGCACGTCACGGTGCAGTGCTTTCTATTTGTACATATATTTTTTTATCAGTCGTTAAAATAACTGTTGGTTTTTTTGATAAATCCGATGCGTTAATAGCAGACGGATTAAATAACTTTACTGACGTGATTGGTTCAACTGCGCTATTTATCGGTTTAACAATCGCTTTAATTCCAAGAGACGACAACCATACGTATGGTCACTTTCGAGCAGAGTTAATTGCAGCGTTAATCGCAAGTTTCATTATGTTTGCGGTCGGTATACAAGTCATTATACAAACGGTTATTAAATTTATGAATAACGACTTCGCTGAACCGAGTACGACGTCGTTATATGTATCTTTATTTTCGATGATTATAATGTTTATCGTCGCGGTTATTAACTACAAACTCGCAAATAAAGTCAACAGTGTGGCGTTAAAAGCTGCGAGTATCGATAACTTCCAAGACGGCATGGTATCTCTTGGAGCTGCGATAGGTATCATTGGGGTATTACTTGGTTTTGAAACACTCGATACAATTGCGAGTTTTTTAATCGGAGCGTTAATTATATACACTGCGATCATTATATTTAAAGAAACCGCAACGACGTTAACCGACGGTTTTAATAGCAAAATATTGAATCAAATGAAGACGCTCATCGAAGATGTCAACGGTGTCATAGACGTTGTAGATATTAAAGGACGTTCTCATGGATTTATTTATTTTATCGATGTGACAGTCACTGTCGATCCACATTTAAACGTGATAGAAGGACATAAAATTACCGAACACATCGAACATGCTATGTCCGACGCATTCGGTGATACTGAAACAATCGTTCATATTGAACCCGCAGTTATAAATTAATAATGTGATGACGAATCGCATAGACGACAGCTTGTGTACGGTCAGACACTTCGAGTTTATTTAAAATATGACTCACATGTGTTTTGACCGTTTTTTCACTTACAAACAGAGTCTCTGCGATTTCTTTATTACTTTTACCGAGTACCATCTCTTTTAGCACTTCTAATTCTCGTGTTGACAACACATTTTTTTGATGTGGCAATTGCCCTTTAGATAACATTAACTCCACATCAGGATGAATCACCTGCGCTCCATTTGCGACCCTTCTTAGAGATTCGATTAAATCATCCGCATCCATTTCTTTAATTAAATAGCCGTCTGCTTTTTTATTTAATGCTGGACGCACGTATTCTTCTGACGTGTAGCTCGTTAAAATCACCACTTTTAATTTTGGAAACTCTCGTTTAACGATTTCTAACACCGCCATACCGTCCATTTCAGGCATGACTAAATCAAGTAATACTAAATCTATCTTTTTATGATTGTCTTCTAAAAACTGAATTAACTTCGCACCACTATCGACATCTTTTACGACTTTTAAATCTTCTGTTGTACTAAGTAAAAACTTCATACCTTCACGCACGACTGCGTGATCATCAGTAATTACAATATTCATAGTTATCCCCTCTATTCAATCGGTATCGTAAAACGAATCGTCGTGCCTTGACCGACGTCAGATTTAACACTAAACAGTCCACCGAGTCGTTCGACACGTGCTTTCATGTTTTTTAAACCATGCTGACGCGTGATTTCTTTCATATTAAATCCGTCACCTTCATCTCTTACAACGACAGAAAACACACCTTCAGAAACGATAATTTTTACATCACTTTTATTTACATTCGAATGCTTGCTCGTATTATTTAACGCTTCTTGAATGACACGAAATACTTCGATTTCACTGTTATCTGGCAACTGATAAAATCCATCGATATCAATCGATAATTCAATATGAATGAGTGCTGCATATTCTTTTAATGCATCGACAAGCCCGTTTTCTAACCCTATTGGTTTTAGCTGCCATATGAGAGCTTTCATTTCATTCATTGCATATTTAGACGTCGACTCAATTTTTTGTAGCGTCGATTTCATCTCTTCTGACTCTGCAATTCTAACTCCCGCATTACTCATAATGTTAATCGAAAAAATCGTCTGGCTAATCGAATCATGGAGATCTCTTGCGAGGCGTTGACGTTCTTGAATACGTGCATTTTCTTTTTCAATCTTTGTCAGTTCAATTCGCTTTAACGTTGAACCAATTTGAAACGCCACGGATTCTAGTAAATCTAACGTGTCTTTATCGTATGCTTTAACGTATTTAGAAGCGACGTTTAATATACCGAACGAATCCCCACTAGATATAAGTGGCACTGTCGCGTGATGTGTGATCCCTTCATTTTTAGAAGCATCTTCACGCATCAATTTTTCTAGTCTAGAACACGCGATTATATTCGTCGCATTTTTTAAATTATCACGGTTATACTGATTGACGCACCAACATTTACCGTTAAATAATTTCTCATAATCATTTTCCTTTAATCCAACTGGTAAATTATAATGCGCAGCGAGGTCGTGTTCTCCATTTTTATCGATGAAAAAAATCCATCCTGTATCGAATTCACTATTGTCGATCAGTAACTTCAGCGCCTCATTTAACATCGTGTCGCGATTTGTCTCTTGATTTAAATACTCTGCAATCATTCGTAGTAATTCTATTTTACTTTTCACATGCATGCTCCTTGTAAAAAATTCGACACTTTATTTTCTCTATACATTTCTCTTTATGTTAAAATAAAACGTAACGTACGTAACACATTGAGGTGATCGGTTGAACAAAAAATTATTGATGCAACTTATTTTTATCGTGTCACTCATCGCGACACTCGGGTCTTTATATTTCAGTGAAATTAGAAACTACATACCATGCGAACTATGCTGGTATCAACGAATTTTAATGTACCCACTTACTATTATAACTTTAATCGCAATAATTAAAAACGACATAAAAGCGAACATTTATATATTATCGATGAGTGTATTCGGCTTTTTAATCGGTATTTACCACTATTCACTTCAAAAACTACCGGCGATACAAGACGGGTTTAACGCGTGTAGTGATAATACTTGTACAGTGACATACGTAAACTATCTCGGATTTATAACGATTCCGTTCATGTCGCTTACAGCGTTCTTTATTATTATTATTTTATCAATACTCACTTTTAAAAAGGAGAAAAACTATGAACAATAAATTATTTTACGGTATTATCGCAGTCGTTATCATTGCTTTTGCTGCGGTATTTTTAGTATTACAGTCTGACAAAAATAATCCAGAAAAGATCAGTGAAAGTGGTTATTATCCATATACTGATAAAGAGGTCAAAGATCTTCAAGGTCCAACAATCGACAGATTAGACGATGAAAACTATCATTTCAATGAAACACCTGAAGTGACACAAGAAAAGATCGACAATGAAGATGAATTATTCGTCTATTACTGGAGCCCAGTTTGTCAGTATTGTATCGAATCTACTCCACTATTAATCGGTGCAAAAGAAAAAGAGGATTTCCCTCTCGTTCAACTGAACGTGTTAGAATATCCAGAATTCCAACAAACTGCAGGGATTACTGCAACACCAACACTCGTCTATTATAAAGACGGTAAAGAAGTGACTCGTGCTGAAGGTGGCGCACAATCGGCAGACAACTACGTAGAATGGATTAAAAGCGTTAGAAACCAATGATTTTTACGGCCACACAGCAAAACGAATCGCTCGAAAACATTTTAAAATCAATGCATATCCCTAAAAAAGAAATGCACTGGTTAAGAATGAGTAAACAAATTACGATAAACGGCGAACAAAAACAATTAAGAGATTTAGTGAGTCAGGGAGATGTTGTTCATCTTCCTGATTTTTCACAAAATAGTAATTATATAAAAAGTAACGAGACAGTTACCGTCATGTACGAAGATGATTATTTAGCAGTCGTGTTAAAACCGCACAATAAAAAGACGCATCCGAACGAAGACGAAACAAATACGTTAATGAACGACGCAGCGAATACGATTTCTTCACCATACTTAGAGCCGGTACACCGTTTAGACTACGACACGAAAGGCCTTTTAATAATCGCTAAAAATAGCTACGTGAAAAAGATGTTAGACTATATGATCGAACATCATGAAATTACAAGAGAATATACAGCATATGCCTCTTCAATCGGTAGATTAAAAGTCGGTAAAATAGAGTTACCAATCAAACAAGTGAAAAGTAAAAATCACCAAGAAGTAAATCGACATGGTAAATACGCAGTAACAAACGTTATTTCAATCACAGGTAATAAAGTGACAGTGCAACTGGAAACAGGACGCACGCATCAAATTCGCGTTCACTTGTCACATCTCGGCGCTCCGATTATTGGAGATAAAATATACGGTGGCACTAAAAACGATACACTACGCCTCTACGCTTCACGTGTACAGTTTAACCATCCCGTTACAGAAGAAATTATCAATGTAGAAATATAAAAGGTCAGTCTCACGTGAGACTGACCTTTTATATTTCAATTATGCATTCGGATGAATCATATCTTCTGGACGGATCCATTCGTCGAACTGTTCTTCTGTTACGAGACCAGTTTCTAATGCTGATTCTTTTAATGTAATACCTTTATTATGTGCGTTTTTCGCAATTGTCGCTGCATTTTCATAACCGATATGTGGGTTTAATGCTGTGACTAACATGAGTGAACGATTTAATAACTCATCGATGACTTCCATGTTCGGTTCAATTCCAACTGCACAGTTGTTATTGAACGTATCCATACCGTCACCAAGAAGGTAAATTGATTGTAAAGTGTTCATTAAAATTAATGGTTTATAAACGTTTAATTCAAAGTTACCTTGTGACGCACCGAAACCGACTGCTGCGTCGTTACCGAATACTTGTGCTGCAACCATCGATAACATCTCAGCCTGCGTTGGGTTTACTTTACCTGGCATGATTGATGATCCTGGTTCGTTTTCAGGAATCGTAATTTCACCGATACCTGCACGTGGACCTGATGCTAACCAACGAATATCGTTAACAATTTTTAATACATCCCCAGCTAATGCTTTTAAAGCACCGTGGAAGTATACAACTTCATCGTACTGAGATAACGCATGGAATTTGTTATCAGATGAAACAAAATCATATCCAGTTTGTTCAGAAATTTGTTTTGCAACTCTATCACCGAACTCAGGGTGTGCGTTTAACCCTGTACCAACGGCAGTTCCACCGATTGCTAGGTTTGCAAGTTGTTTTTTAGATTCGTTGATCATTTCTAATGACTTATCTAAAGAATATCTCCAGCCACTCACTTCTTGACCAAGTGAAAGTGGTGTTGCATCTTGTAAGTGTGTACGACCGATTTTAATAATATCTTGGAACTTTTCTTCTTTTTCTTTAAACGTGTCGCGTAACTTTTGAAGTGCTGGAAGTAAAGTCACTTCTGTTTCAGTCATTAACGCAACGTACATTGCAGTTGGGAACGTATCATTTGAGCTTTGTGATTTGTTGACATCATCGTTAGGATGAACAACCTCGTCACTCCCCTTTTCTTTTAAATAATCGTTCGCAACGTGTGCAACAACTTCGTTCACGTTCATGTTACTTTGCGTACCGCTTCCAGTTTGCCATACGACTAACGGGAAGTGTTCGTCTAGTTCTCTAGCGATAATTTTATCTGTCGCGTAAACGATCGCGTCTTTTTTCTCTTCAGATAATTTACCAAGTTCAGAGTTCACAATTGCTGCCGCGCGTTTAAGCTGAGCAAAAGCGACAATCACTTCAATCGGCATTTTTTCTTTACCAACCGGGAAGTTTTGACGACTTCTTTCAGTTTGAGCTGCCCAAAACTTGTCTGCTGGAACTTTAATTTCACCAAACGTATCATGTTCAATTCTGTAAGACATTAAAAAAATCCTCCTGAATTTTGTATTTACCATTAGTATAACTGAAATTACAGGAGGATTCACTTAAAATTATTTAGTTCATGATTACTTTTTATTCTCGTCTTTATCGAGATCTTTATCTTCTAAATCAGCACCGTGGTTTGTATGGTCTATTGATGCTGTTTGCCCTTCAGAGATAGCTTCCATCTCTTCACCGAGTGCTTTTACGTCTTCTGTATTAAACGTCATCGTATTTTCATCAGTGTATTCTTCTTCATTGCGTTTTTTATTCATATTATCTCTCCTACGCAAACTTGTACGTGTAAAATTCGCGAATGTCTCTATCTAGTTTACTCGCCGCTTCAGCATCTAAAATTACAGTCACCATACGGTGATTTTTTACTTTACTTAACGGAGAATCTTTACTCATATCTGCGTCGTAAAGTTTACGAACTGTTTCACTCGCACCAGTGCCTGACGCATAAATAAATAACTCTTTTGCTTTAAATAAGTCTTCGCTATTACCCGATTTAAATCCTTTAAATTCATGATCTAAATTTAAAACCGCAACGTTTACTTTCTCTTTTTTGTCGAGATAACGATTTAAATCGTCATCAGATTTTACATTACGAATTTGTTGCTCTGGAATATCAAGTGCGTTAAATTTCGCACCTCCGTCACCATTTGCAAGTAATAATTTCACGTTTGCTAAATTGACCGGGTGGTTATTGACTTCACCGATTAAATGATCATACGCGTTATCTAGTACATCGTTTAAATCAAGTACTAATGTAGAATCCGGATTTAATGAAATTTGTTTTCTTAATTGATCTGCTAAAAATAAATCCGCATCATGTTTTGTTTCATAAATTCTAAAGTTTAAAGCCATAATTGTCGTCTCCTATCAGAACAGTTATTAATAATAGATTACCCGAAAACAGCCATTTTAAACAATGTTTAATTGATATTTAAAATACGCTTTGTTTCACTGACAAAATAGTTTATAATGAGAGTAACTATTAAACGCACTGGGGGATATTATAGATGAAAGCAATTCTTATCTTTATGGTATGTGCAGCATTCCTAACTTCGATT